>NZ_CAXGSH010000014.1:0-47822 GCF_964012375.1 uncultured Salinisphaera sp. | reverse complement strand
ATACGAAGCGTTCGCGGTCGACACACATATTCGCCGCCACGCTGCCCATGGATTGCGGTTCCGCGCAGGAAATTCCGCCGTGAAGAAGTCCGAAGGGCTGGCGCGTGCGTTCGTCGATCTCGAAACGGGCCTCGAGCATATCGTCGCTGAAGTCCGTATAGACCATTCCGAGCCGCGAAATCATGTCGCGATCGTTGACCGCATTCAGTTGCTCCAGACTCATGGGTTCGTGCCAGTATTTCGACATCCGCTGTCTCCTGTTTCATCGGGTCATGTTGCTCGTGCATAGTACAGGCCACACATCTGCAACGAATCAGAGGACAGGCAATGGCCTTCAATACAGAAGACGGTCCCGGCGTGCATGCCGAGGTGCCCAACGAGACCCGCGGCTTCATCTTCAACCACACCATGGTGCGCGTGGTCGACCCCGAGGCCTCGCTGGCTTTCTATACCAAGGTCTTCGGCATGCGTCTGCTACGCAAGGTGGATATGCCGGAAGGCGAATTCACCCTTTATTTTCTGGCCTGTACAGGCGACGACGACGTGCCGGAAGATCAGGATGCGAGAGCGAAGTACGTTAACGGCCGGCAAGGCGTGCTCGAGCTCACCCACAACTGGGGCACCGAGAAAGACCCGCAGGCGCGCTATCACAACGGCAACGAAGAGCCTCAGGGCTATGGCCATATCTGCTTCACCGTGCCGGATCTACAGGCCGCCTGCGAGTGGATGGACGCCAACGGCGTGACGTTCAAGAAACGCCCGTCAGACGGCCGTATGAGCCATATCGCCTTCGTGCTCGACCCCGATGGCTATTGGATCGAACTGGTCGGCCGCAAGTAGGAACGGCGACCCGCAGCTGCCGGCATCGCCGGCAGCTGTATCCAGACCTGCGGGCACACGGCAACGCGGGCTCCAGGCAACAAAAAACCCGCGCTATGGCGGGTTGAATGGTGGGCCGTGCAGGATTCGAACCTGCGACCAATTGATTAAAAGTCAACTGCTCTACCAACTGAGCTAACGGCCCGTATTGGCCGCGCATCATACCCGATTCTTTTCGGAAAATCAGCGCCCCGATTGATAAATTGTCGGATCGGCGACACCTGCCTGCGCAAAACCCGCGCGTCGCAGCTGGCACGCGTCACAACGCCCACAGGCACGGCCCTGCGCGTCGGCCTGATAACAGGACACCGTGCGCGCATAGTCCACGCCCAGCGCGACACCCTGGCGGATGATTTCAGCCTTGCTCAAATCGATTAGCGGCGTCTCGATGGAAACCCGGTTGCCGTCCTGTACGGCGGCCTTCGTAGCGAGCGCGGCCATGCGCTCGAACGCATGGATGAATTCGGGACGGCAGTCCGGATAGCCCGAATAATCCACGGCGTTCACGCCGATATAGATGGCCTGTGCGCCAAGTACCTCGGCCCAGCCAAGCGCTATGGACAGAAAAACCGTGTTCCGTGCCGGCACATAGGTCGAGGGAATGCCCTCGCCGCCGGCATCGGGCACATCGATCGCTGGATCGGTGAGCGCGGAGCCGCCCATGCCGTCGAAGTCCAGCCGCACGCATTTGTGCTCGACGATCCAGTCGTGTTCGCTGACATACGCTCGAGCCGCTGCCAGTTCTGCCGTATGGCGCTGACCGTAGTCGAAGCTCAGCGCGTAGCACTCATGGCCGTCGGCATACGCCTTGGCGAGGCAGGTGGTGGAATCCAGGCCGCCAGAAAAAAGGACGACCGCGCGTTTGCGTCTCGGCTGGCTCATAATCGAAGGTCAGTTGATTAGCGGCGCAAGCCGCTCGCGAGTCTGCAACGCCGTGCATGGCGCCTGGCAATCCGCCCGGCTGCACAAGATCGCAACGGGCGCTAAGAGCAAGCGATCAAGAGACAATTGCTGCAGCGACGAAGTGTATGCCCTCGGATCAGCCGGACCAACGCGAGGCGGATTGAGTATTTCGCCTGTCAGAAAGGCCTGCCGCACGATTCGGTAGTGCGCGGCGGCATTGGCGGGCAAAATGCCGGCGCGGTCTGTCGCGCCGGCTGACGTAATACCGCTAGCCGTCGATGCCCTGAAGGCGCTTGCGCGCCATCTCGGCCACGTTGCTGTCGGGATACTGATCGACGACCCGCTTGAGCGTGCCGTAGGCGTTGTCCGTTTCGCCACGCTCGTCCTGAATCACGCCGATCTTGTAAAGCGAGCCCGGGACCTTGCTGCTGGCACGAAAACGGTTGACCACCGTCTGGAAGGCCTCCAGCGCGGCATCGTAGTTGCGCTTGACGTAGTTCGCCTCGCCCAGCCAATACCATGCGTTGTCGCTGTACGTGCTTTCCGGGTTCTGTTCCAGAAAACCCTTGAACGCGCCGATCGCGGCGTCGTAATCGCCGGATTTGAGCTTGTCGAAGGCGGCCGTATAGGCCTTTTCGACTGCCGGATCCTGGCTGGAACTACTGTAATCGGACTGTCCGCTGGACGCCCCACTGTCGCCTGCGGCGCCGCCGGCTGAGCCGCCGCCGCCCTCGACGGCGCTCAGACGCTTGTCGAGGTTCTCGTAGAGATCGCGCTGGCCCTGCTCGTTCTGGCGCAGCTGATACTTGAGCGTATCGACCTGCCCCTGCAGATCGCGAACTTCGGACTGAAGCCGCTGGACCGTCTGAAACAGCGAGAACAGGTTCGGACCACCGTTGTTATCGGCCTGGGCGAGCATGATCTGCTGATTCTGTGCGGCGTCCGCCGATGCGGCCGACGCCGGCCGGGAGGTGATCCCGGCCGACGCGGACACGGCAAACGTCACGAGTGCTATCGGTAGTGCGTGACGCATGATGGCTACTTACTTGGTGTAGATGAACTCGACGCGACGGTTCTTCGAATAGGCCGACTCGTTCGAACCCAGCTCGGCCGGACGCTCTTCGCCGAACGACAGGGTCGACAACTGGCTCGAGCTGGCGCCCGACAGCTGCAGCGCCTGCTGCACGGACTCGGCACGACGCTCGCCCAGGGCGACGTTGTATTCACGCGTGCCGCGTTCGTCGGTATGGCCTTCCAGACGCAGCTTGACGTTCGGATGCTGGCTCAGATAACGGCCATGGGCCTGAATCGCCTGCGAGAAGCGCGAAGGAATCGCACTCTGGTCGAGATCGAAGTAGATGATACGGGTCGACAGCGGGTTGTTCGGATCCATGAACATGGCCCGGTCGGCCGGGTCGATGCCTTCGAGCCCGCGCACGTCGATGTCGCGCCCGGAGTTCATGCCCATGCCCTGGTCGTCCTGGCCACCCATGCCAGCAGCCGGCAGGTCATCGCCATCGCGCAGGTTCTTCTTGCCGCCGCAGGCCGCGAGTACCAGCATGGCCGCAACGAGTACGGCTATCAGCGAAAATCGCTGCCCCATTTTCAACGTCATTTTATTCATTTTTCAAAAGCTCCTTGTGAACAGGTCGGCTCGGAATCATCCGAGCCTTTTCTTTAACGAATTGATCGACGGTATCAATAACCCAGCGGACCCCAGGCCGGCTCGCGCACTTCGCCACTCTGGGAAAGACGCGATCGGGTCTGGCCGTCCGTGGATACCGTGGCCAATTCGTTGTTGCGGCCCTGGCGGGCATAGATGATGGCTTGGCCGTTCGGCGCGAAATCCGGGCCGTCGTCGAGCGGGCCTTCGCTTACGATACGGATATTATTGTTCTGCAGGTCCATAACTGCAATACGGAAACCGTTGCCGCTTTTCTGAACCATCGCGACTTCACCGCCATCCGGCGAATAGGTCGCGCGCTGGTTGCTGTCGCCTTCGAACGTCAGGCGTTGGACCTGGCTGCCATCGCTACGCATCTGATAGACCTGCGGCTTGCCGCCACGATCGGATGTGAAGGCGATACGGCTGCCGTCGGGCGACCAGCTGGCTTCCGTGTCGATGGCGCCGTTATTGGTCAGCTGGGTAAGCTGATTGGTGGTCAGATCGTAGCTGTAGATATCCGGATTGCCGCGATACGACAGCGTCATCGCCAGTTTTCGCCCGTCCGGCGACCAGGCCGGCGCGCCGTTAATACCTTCGCGCGACGAAATCTCGCGGATATTGCCGGTGGCCAGATCCTGCACCCGCAGGCTGCTGCGACCGCGGTTGATATCGAAGGCCACATAGGCCAGCTTGGAGCCGTCCGGCGACCAGGCCGGCGACATGATCGGATCGCGCGATGAATACACGGTCGCCGGGTTGTTGCCGTCGTAGTCGGATACGATCAGGCGATAGCGTAGGGCGCCGTTCTCCTTCGCCATGGTGATATAGGCGATCCGCGAGAGGAAGTATCCCTTCTCGCCCACGAATTTCTCGTAGATCAGGTTGGCCACGGTATGCGCGGCATCGCGCAGTTCGTTACGCCCGGCGTTGATCTGAAAGCTTGCGATCGAACGGCCCTGATAGACATCCAGCAGATCGAAGGTGATCCGGTAACCGCCCTGCCCGTTGGGCGCGGCCGAGCCGACCACGAGATTATCCACCGAGGAGCTGCGCCAGGTCTGGTAGTTCACCTGGTCGGCGCTGCTCGGCGTTTCGGCCATGTTGCGGCGTTCGGTGACGTCGAACAGGCCGGTGGACTTCAGATCGTCGCTGGCCACCTGAGCCACGTCGACCGGCAGCGCACCGCCGCTGCTGCCAAACGGCGAAATCGCGATCGGTATCGCGCTCTGTGCGCTGTCGGTGATGTCGACCTGCAGCGCAGCCTGGGCCGGCGCCGATGCCATTGCCGCCAGCACGATCAGGGCGGCGAGCGCCGCTTGGGTTCTAACGAGAATTTGTTTCATTGATCCGGCTCGAAATTGAACTCGATTTCAGAAGAAAAGACGCTGTCCGACGGGGCCCGCGGCAACGGGTCGGATTTGCGAATCGCCTGTTCCACCGAGCGATCCACTGCCGCGCTTCCACAGGATCCGAGCAGACGAAAGCCCGTGATCTGGCCACCGGGCAACTGTTTCACCCGTACTTTACAGGAAATATTGCGCGCGCCCGGCGGACGCACCCAGTTCGACTCCACACGATCCTTGATCGCTTGAACATAAGCACCCAGCGCCCGTGAATTCGCTGCGTTGCGGCGCCCCGCAGCCTCCTGCTGCATCGCTTCACGCATGGCTGCTTCACGTGCTGCCTGCTCGGCCGCTGCCTGGCGCTGGGCCTCGGCACGGGCCTTGCGCGCGGCTTCTTCGCGTGCCTGCTTTTCCGCCTCGGCCTTGCGCTGGGCTTCGGCTTTGGCCTGCGCCTCGGCTTCGGCCTTCTTCTTGGCCTCGGCCTGCGCCTTGGCCTTGCGCTCGGCTTCGGCCTTGGCTTTGCGCTCGGCTTCGGCCTGCGCCTGTTTCTCGGCCTCGGCCTTCTTGCGCGCTGCTTCGGCCTCTGCCTTGCGCTGGGCTTCGGCTTTCGCCTTGGCCTCGGCTTCGGCCTTTTTCTTTGCTTCAGCCTGTGCCTTGGCCTTGCGTTCGGCTTCCGCCTTGGCTTTACGTTCGGCCTCGGCTTTCGCGTTGCGTTCCGCCTCGGCTTTCTTCTGTGCCTGGGCCTTGGCCTCGGCTTCACGCGCGGCTTTTGCATCGGCTTCGCGCTTGGCCTTGGCCGCGGCCGCGGCTTCTTCCTTGGCCTGGCGGTCGCTTTCCGCTTTCTCGCGCGCAGCCTTGGCCTCGGCAGCCTGTTTCTTCTCTGCCGCTGCCTTCTGCTCGGCTGCGCTGTCGTCTTCCGGCTCGGGCTCAGGCTCAGGCTCGGCTTCAGCGGGCGGCGCCTCCGGCGCGGAGGCCGGCGAAACCGCGTCCGGCATGTCCGTACTCACCGAATCCGGATTGATCACGGAGGCGTTGACGATCTTCTGGCCATGATTGCCCCGCGACGAGGCGTCGGTGACGAAGTTCACGCCCACGATCAGCAGCAGCGCAATCAGCACGTGCAGGCCGATCGCGAGGATTACCGCGCGCCAGTTCTCGGCGAATCCCTGCCACATTGTCAGCGTTCGCTCGTGCTGTCGTCGTCGATATTATCGGTGAGCAGCCCCACCTGCGACGCGCCCGCGCGCTGTAGCATCACCATGCCGCGTACCACGTTGCCGTAGCTGCCGGAGCCGTCGCCGCGCACCGCCACCGGTGCCTCGGGCCGTTCGCGAATCACGCGCGAGGCGATATCGGTCACTTCGTCGCTGGACAAGGGCTGGTCTGGGTTAGCGCCGACGTTGAGATACAGCTGGCCGTCCTGGGTGACCGAGAGCACGATCGGATCGTTGTCCTCGGTATCCAGTACCTGGGCAGAAGCGTCCGGCAGGTCGACTTCCACACCGGTGGTCAACAACGGTGCGGTGACCATGAAGATGATCAGCAGCACGAGCATGACGTCGATATAAGGCACGACGTTGATCTCGCTGGCCAGCCGACGTTTTCCTCGAATAGACATAGTCAGTAGTTCCGAAGACAGGCGGCAGGATTAAAGCTCGGGCGGCGTACGCGCGGGTTCCGGCGCCGGGCGGGGTTTGTCCTGCGCGGCCCGCGGCGCGGGCGTGGCGGCATTCACGCCGCGCTCGACGATGCCGGACATCTCTTCCATGAAGGTCTGAAAGCGATTCTCGATGAAGTCGACCTTGTTGCTGAAGAAGTTGTAGGCCACGACCGCCGGGATGGCCGCGAACAGGCCCATGGCGGTGGCGATCAGCGCTTCGGCAATACCGGGGGCAACCATCGACAGGCTGGCCTGTTTGACGTTACCGAGGGCAATGAAGGCGCTCATGATGCCCCACACGGTGCCGAACAGGCCCACATAGGGGCTGATCGAGCCGATCGTCGCCAGCACGGCCAGGCCGCGTTCGAGGCGTTCGAGTTCCCGCGACAGAGCCACGCGCATGGCGCGCTGGACCGACGGCACGATTTCCTGCGGACTCGCACTGCCGGTGCTGCGCTGACGACGCAGCTCGTCGTAGCCGTTCTTGAACAACGACGGCATGCCGCGGCTGGTGTCGGCCTGGGCCTGGGTTTCGGCGTAGATATCCTTGAGGTTGCCGCCCGACCAGAAACGATCCTCGAACCATTCCATGTCGTTCTGGGTCTGGCTGAGCAGGCGTCGTTTGCTGAAGATGAGGATCCAGGACACAACGGATGCCAACAACAACGCAAGCATGACGAGTTTGACGAGCAGGCTTGCCTGCATGACCAGCCCCCACAGGGACATGTCCGTCGCAACGTTCATTGCATCTCCTTTTGCAATAACTCCGGCAGCGCACAGGGCCGGAAATCGTGGATTCTGACACACGCCACGGTGAATCGTGCCTGAATAAGCACGGTTTTTTCGCGGCGAATGGTCTGCTCGAAAATGATGCGGGCACGCCGCTGTTCGGCTACCGTCGTGAGCACTTCGATATCGTCGTCCAGACGTGCCGGCTGCTTGAACTGAAGCTTGGCGTCGGCCAGCGTGAATGCGATGCCGTGGCTATCGGCGAGGCTGCGATGGCTGTGCCCCTGGGCCTCCAGCCACAGGGTGCGCGCGCGCTCGAGGTACTTCAGATAGTTGGCGTGATAGACCACGCCGCTGGCATCGGTGTCCTCGTAGAACACGCGTACCCGGTAGCGCATGGCGGTTTGCTCCAAGGTCTGCGTGTCAGTCATCGCCGGGCATCGGGTTGAACAGGTCCGCCGCGCCGGTATCCCGGCCGGCCGGCTGCGCCAGACCGAAGTGACGATAGCTGGCCTGGGTGGCCAGACGGCCACGGGGCGTGCGCATCATGAAGCCCTGCTGGATCAGATAGGGCTCGATGACGTCCTCGATCGTTTCGCGTGCTTCGCCGATCGCGGCCGCGAGGCTTTCCACGCCGACCGGGCCGCCGTCGAACTTTTCGAGCAGCGCGCCAAGGAGCTTGCGGTCCATGATGTCGAAACCGTTGTCGTCCACCTTGAGCATGTCCATGGCCTGGCGTGCCACGGCATGGCTGATACGCCCGTCGGCGCGGACTTCGGCATAGTCGCGTACGCGCCGCAGCAGGCGATTGGCCACGCGCGGCGTGCCCCGGGCGCGGCGTGCGATCTCGGCTGCGCCTGCCTCGTCGATCGACACCTCGAGAATGGCGGCCGAACGGGTGACGATATGCCCCAGGTCGGTGTGCGAATAGAACTCCAGGCGCTGGGCGATACCGAAACGATCGCGCAGCGGCGAGGTCAGCGCGCCGGCGCGGGTGGTCGCACCCACCAGGGTGAAGGCCGGCAGGTCGAGCTTGATTGAACGCGCGGCCGGACCTTCGCCGATGACGATATCGATCTGGTAGTCCTCGAGCGCGGGATAAAGCACTTCCTCGACCACCGGCGACAGGCGGTGGATTTCGTCGATGAACAGTACGTCGTTGGGCTCGAGATTGGTCAGCAAGGCGGCCAGATCGCCCGGGCGTTCCAGCACCGGGCCCGAGGTCTGGCGAAAGCCGACCTGCATTTCATTGGCGATGACGTGCGCGAGCGTGGTCTTGCCCAGACCCGGCGGTCCGAAGATCAGTACATGGTCGAGCGCTTCGCCACGTGCCCGGGCCGCGCTGACGAATATCTCCATCTGTTCGCGTACGCTGGCCTGGCCGATGTATTCGGCCAGCCCGCGCGGGCGCAGGGCGCGGTCGAAACGCACCTCGTCGCCCTGGGTACTGGCGCCGATCAGCCGTTGTGCGTCTTCCATGTCAGCGCACCGCCCGGCGCAGGGCTTCGCGAATCAGGGCTTCGCTGTCCATGCCCTCGGCGTCGATGCCCTTGAGCAACCGGTCCGATTCAGCCGGCTTGTAGCCCAGCGAAGTCAACGCCTGGCGGGCGATCGACTGCACGTCGCCAACGCCGGCTTCGCTGCTGGCCGCCGGGGCCAGCGCCGGCGCGATCGCGGTGCCGGAGAGCTTGTCGCGCATTTCCACCAGCAGGCGCGCCGCAGTCTTCTTGCCCACCCCCGGCAGCCCGGTCAGCCGCGCGGCATCGTCGGCTTCGATGGTGGCCACGAAATCCGCCACGCTCATACCCGAGAGTACGGTCAACGCGAGCTTGGCGCCGACACCGGAAACCTTGATCAACTCCCGAAACAAGCTGCGTTCGTCGGCAGTGGCGAAACCGTAGAGCAGCATGGCGTCTTCGCGCACCACCATCTGCGTGAGCAGCGTGACTTCGCCGTGGCTGGCGTTGTCGCCGGGCCGCCGGCCCTCGCCGAGGGCGAAGAAGGTCGACAGCGGCGCTTCGACTTCATAGCCGACCCCGCCCACGTCGATGACCAGCCGCGGCGGCTGTTTTTCGATGATGCGTCCGCGTAATTGCCCGATCATGCCCGGCGGCCCGTTGTGTTGGCAGCGATCTTCATACGTGCGGCGCTGCGACTGTGGTGGATATGGCATACCGCCACGCCCGCCGCATCGGCCGCGTCGGCCTGCAAGGTGGCATCCACGCCCAGCAGCACGCGCACCATGTGCTGGATCTGCTTCTTGTCGGCATGGCCCCGCCCCACGATCGCCTGCTTGATCTGGGTCGGCGTGTACTCCGATACGGGCAGGCCGTTCGCAGCGCCTGCACAGATCGCCGCGCCGCGGGCCTGTCCCAGCTTGAGCGCGCTCGCGGCGTTGCGCGACACGAACACATCCTCGATTGCCATTTCGTCGGGACGATACTCGTTGATGACCGCGCTCAGTCGTTCGAAGATAAGGCCCAGCCGTACAGGGAAAGCCACCCGCGGCAGGCGGATACAGTCGATGACGATGGAGCGCGGCTGTGCCCCGCCCTCGATCACCGCAAAGCCGGTGACCGTGGACCCCGGATCGATCCCGAGAATACGTGCCATGCCGCCGTCAGGCCGGGGCGTCGGCAAGGGTTTCTGCGTCCAGCTCGACGTTGCTATAGACGTTCTGTACGTCGTCCAGGTCCTCGAGCGCATCGAGCAGCTTGAGGCAGCTCTGTGCGTCCTCGCCCTGGAGCTCGACAGTCGTTGCCGGGCGCATGGTCACATCGGCGGCATCGGGGGCAAAACCGGCTGCTTCCACCGCCGCCTTGACCTGCGTGTAGTCGTCGGGCGCGGTGAGTACGTCGAAGGAGCCGTCCTCGTATTCGACCAGATCTTCGGCGCCGGCATCCAGCGCCGGCGCGAGCACGTCTTCGTCGTCGTTGTCCGGGCCGTAGGTGAGTACGCCCTTGCGATCGAACAGATAGGCCACCGACCCATCGGCGCCCAGATTGCCGCCGTTGCGGTTGAAGGTGTAACGCACCTCGGAAACCGTCCGGTTCTTGTTGTCGGTCATGCAGTCGACCATGATCGCGACGCCATTGGGGCCGTAACCTTCGTAGCGAATCTCTTCGTAGTTGTCGCCCTGCCCGTCGCCGGTGCCGCGCTTGACCGCCCGTTCGATATTGTCCTTGGGCATGTTGGCGGCAAGCGCCTTGTCCCAGGCCAGCCGCAGACGCGGGTTATCGTTCGGATCGCCGCCGCCCATACGGGCAGCCACCGTGATCTCGCGAATGATCTTGGTGAAAATCTTACCGCGCTTCTTGTCCTGGGCGTTCTTGCGGTGCTGAATATTCGCCCATTTACTATGGCCTGCCATAATGCCTCGTGGTTGCGCTGCAAACCGTGCCGGGATTCTACCAGCCGTGGGCCGCGGCGCGCGGCCGGTGAGCCTTCGCCCCGGTCGCGCGCGATCAGATTTCTATCTGGATACCGAGTTCCACCACCCGTTCGGGCGGAATACGATAATAGGATGTCGCCCGCGTGGCGTTGAGTGCCATGAACGCGAACATATGCTCGCGCCAGACCATCATGCCCGGCACTTCGCTGGTGGGGATCAGCGACTCGCGACCGACATAGAAGGTGGTGTGTTCAAGGTCCACATCCAGGCCGAACTCGCCGGCAAAGCGCAATGCCACCGGCACATTGCTGGCCTGCATGAAGCCGTAATAGACCTGCACTCGATACACGCCACGGCCCAGATCGTCGATCTTGAGCCGATCCGCTGCCGGTACCCGCGGTACGTCGAGCGTATTGACCGTGAGCAGAATGACCTGTTCGTGCAGCACACGGTTGTGCCGCAGATGATGCAGCAGCATCGGCGGCGTCTTGTGGGTGGCCTCGGTCATGAACACCGCGGTGCCCTCGATACGCATCGGCAGTTCGTCGAGCGATTCGATGAATTCGTCGAGCGGCTCCGTATCGTCCTGGAGATGACGACCCACCAGCTCGCGGCCGCGCCGCCAGGTTCCCATGACGAAGAAGATCACGCCGGCGACCACCAGCGGATACCAGCCGCCGTCGGGTATCTTGAATACGTTGGCGCCGAAGAAGGCAAGATCGACCACAAGCAGCAGGGCCGCGATCACACCCGCGATGCGCGGGAACCAGCCCCAGCGATAGGCCACGAAGAACGCCAGAATCGTGGTGATGACCATATCCATGGACACGGCCACGCCATAGGCCGCAGCCAGATTGCTCGACGAGCCGAACCCAAGCACGAGCCCGATGGTGGCAGCCATCAGCACCCAGTTCATGAACGGGATATAAACCTGACCGTAGGACTCGTGCGAGGTCTGCACGATGTTCAGGCGCGGCAACTGGCCGAGCTGAACCGCTTGCCGCGTAAGCGAGAACACGCCGGAAATGACCGCCTGGGAAGCGATCACCGTGGCCAGCGTCGCCAGGCCCACCACCGGATACAGCGCCCAGTCGGGCGCCATCTGGTAGAACGGCTGGGTGATATCGGGGTTTTCCAGCATCATCGCGCCCTGGCCGAAGTAGTTCAGCAGCAGCGCGGGCAGCACCAGAAAGAACCAGGCCAGACGAATCGGCGCCAGGCCGAAATGGCCCATATCCGCATACAAAGCCTCACCGCCCGTCACCACCAGGAACACCGTGCCGAGCACCAGGAAGCCGGCAAGGCCGTTATCGGCAAAGAAGCTGGCAGCGTAGATCGGGTTGATGGCGGCAATAACGCCGGGGTGATGCACGATGCCATTGATGCCGAGCAGGCCCAGTACGGCGAACCAGGTCAGCATGACCGGGCCAAACAGCGAGCCAACAGCCGCCGTACCGCGTTTCTGAATCAGAAACAGCCCAACCAGAATCGCGATGGTGATCGGTACGATGTATGGCTTGAAGGCCGGCGTGGCGACCTCAAGCCCCTCGATCGCGCTTAGCACGGAAATCGCGGGTGTGATCGTGCCATCGCCGTACAACAGGGCCGCGCCGAACAGGCCCAGCAACATGAGCATGTAACGGCGGCTCTTCTTTTCTGTCTTCCAGGGGTTGAGAAGAGCGACGAGGGCGATGATCCCGCCCTCGCCGTTGTTGCTCGCGCGCATGACCACGGCCAGATACTTGATCGAGATCACGATGATCAACGACCAGAACAGCAGTGAGAGCACGCCGAAGATATTGGCCGGCATGACGGTAATGCCGTCATGCGAATAGAACGCTTCGCGTAGCGCGTAGATCGGGCTGGTGCCGATATCGCCGTAGACGATGCCCAGCGCCGCCAGACACAGAAACGGCAACGACTGTCGGCCCTTGTCGTTGCCGTTCTTGTGCTCTTCGGTACCGTCGTGGCCGCCGTCAGCGCCTGCGCCATCGGCTTTTTCGCCGGTACCGTTCTTGCTGCCTTTCGCTAGCGAGCGATCTTCTTCCTCTGCGGCCATTCAGCGCTTACTTCTTGCGCTTCGGCGGGAAGTGAATCGGTCGCCCGTCCACGGCCAGCGCGGTTTCATGCACCGTCTCGCCCAGCGTGGGATGTCCATGGATGATTCGGGCGATATCTTCGCTCGATGCCTTGTACTCCATGGCAACAACCATTTCCTGGACCAGCTCGGAGACGTAAGGGCCGATCATGTGCACGCCCAGAATCTCATCGGTGTTGGCATCGGCGATCATTTTGACGAAACCGCCCTGCTGGGCCAGCGCCTTGGCCCGACCATTGGCCGCGAACGGCACCTGGCCGACCCGGTATTCCGTACCGGCCGACTTCACCTGTGCTTCGGTCTTGCCGACCCAGGCCATTTCCGGGTGGGTGTAGACGACCGAGGGGATCACGTCGTAGTTCAGGTGCGGCTTCTGGCCGTCCAGAATTTCGGCGACGGCCACGCCCTCTTCCATGCCCTTGTGGGCCAGCATCGGATTGCCGATCACGTCGCCGACGGCATAGACACCCGGCAGGCTGGTACGAAAGCTCTCGTCGACGTCAACGAAGCCCTTGTCGTCGAGCTCCACGCGCGCGCCCTTGGCACACAGGTCTTTCGTATGGGGACGCCGACCCACGGCGACCACCAGGCGGTCGAAGGTGGTCGTATGCGATTCGTCACCCTGCGTGTACTTGACCTCGACGCCGTTCTTGGTCGCCTTGGCTTCGGTGACGCGGGCACCAAGCTGGATATCCAGGCCCTGCTTCTTGAACGACTTGAGGCCTTCCTTGGCCACGTCGCGATCGGCGATCGGCATGAATTCGTCGACCGCTTCCAGCAGCGTCACGTCGCTACCCAGGCGCGACCAGACGCTGCCCAGTTCCACGCCGATATAGCCGGCGCCGATGACGCCCAGCTTTTTCGGCACCTCATCGAATTCCAGCGCGCCCCAGGAATCGACGATGCGATCGCCGTCGAAGGGGGCGATATCGAGCTCGACCGGCTCCGAACCGGCGGCGATGATGATCTTGTCGGCCTTGAAGGTGGTTTCCTTGCCGTCGTGATCGACGAACAGCACCTCACCCGAATCCACTACCTGACCGCTGCCGGCGAATGACGTCACGCCGTTTGCCTTGAACAGGCTGGCGATACCGCCGGTCAGCTGCGAGACGACTCCGGCCTTGCGCTTCTGCATCTTGGCCAGATCGAGTTCGACCTTGCTGGCCTTGATGCCGTGATCGGCGAACTCGTTGTTCGCGCGATCGTAGAGCTCACTGGACTCGAGCAGCGCCTTCGACGGGATACACCCGGCGTTGAGGCAGGTACCACCCAGCGACGGCTTGTCGTTGAGGTCCAGCCATTTGTCGATACAGGCCACGTCCATGCCCAGCTGTGCCGCGCGAATGGCAGCGACATAACCCGCCGGACCGGCGCCGATAACGACGACATCGAATTCCTTGCTCATGCTTTTCCTTGCAATTACGTGTGACGGTTACCGATGTGGGCCTAGACCTGCAGCAGCAACCGGGCCGGATCTTCGATGAGTTCCTTGATCGTGCGCAGGAACAACACCGCGTCGCGGCCGTCAATAAGGCGGTGATCATAGGACAGCGCGAGCTGCATGACCGGGCGGATCACGATTTCGCCGTCAACCACCACTGGCTTTTCGTTGGTGGCATGCATTCCGAGAATCGCGGCCTGCGGCGGGTTGATGATCGGCGTCGACAGGAGTGAGCCGAACACGCCGCCGTTGGTGATCGTGAAGGTACCGCCACTCATTTCGTCCATGGTGACCTTGCCTTCCTGGGCACGCTTGCCGAGGTCGCGGATCGTGGATTCGATCTGCGCGTAGGACTGCTGATCGGCATCGCGCAGCACCGGCACCAGCAGGCCACGCGGCGAGGATACGGCCACGCCGATATCGTAGAAGCCGTGGTAGACGATATCGCCTTCGTCGATGGAGGCGTTGACGATCGGGAAGCGCTTGAGGGCTTCGACCGCGGCCTTGACGAAGAACGACATGAAGCCGAGACGGACTTCGTGATCCTTCTCGAACTTGTCCTTGTACTGATTGCGCAGATCCATCACCGCCTTCATGTCGACCTCGTTGAAGGTCGTGAGCATGGCGGTGTTCTGGCTGGCATCCAGCAGGCGCTCGGCAATGCGCTGGCGAATACGCGTCATCGGTACGCGCTGCTCGGTGCGTTCGCTGGGGGCATCGGCGAGGGCCTGACGGTCGGCCTGTTCGGATACGGCCTGCTCCTCGCGCTCGGAACTGGAGTCGGCGCGCGACTGCGATTTGTCTTCGCCCTGGGCCGGCTTGGAATCGCCCTTGTTGTCGATCGCCTTCTGCACGTCGGCCTTGGTGATCCGGCCGTCCTTGCCGGTACCTTCGACATTGCGCGCGGCCACATCGTTTTCGTCCATCAGCTTCTTGGCTGCAGGACTGGCGATCGCCTCGTCGTCGCCCGAATCGGCCTTTTCTGCGGCCTCGTCTTCGGCTTCGTCGCTCTTGGCGTCGCTGTCGTCGTCGGCCGCGGCTTTCTTGTCGTCGTCCGACGTATCGTCGTCATCGTCGTCGCCGGCATCCGAGCCGTCACCTTCCTCGACGATGGCCAGCACGTCGCCCGCCTTGACGGTATCGCCGGCGGACACCTTGATTTCGGCGAGCACGCCCGCCGAGGTCGAGGGCACTTCGAGCACGACCTTGTCGGTCTCGAGGTCGACGAGGTTCTCGTCGCGGCCGACCTTGTCGCCCTTGTTCTTCTGCCACTCACCCACGGTGGCTTCGCTGACGGATTCCGGAAGCTCCGGGACTTTGACTTCTGTGGCCATGCTTGGTGTTTCCTAACTTGTCGAGATCGTTGACGTGAATCCGCGTGCTAGCGCGCGGCCAATATCACTTCTTCTTGGAACGAGACTTGCGCGTCTGCGCCTTGCCCTTGTCCACGAGGCGCTCGCCGCCGGTCAGGCCTGCGTCGACCACCGCTTCCTGCTGCTTGACGTGCAGCTTGTGGTAACCCGCGGCGGTCGTCGCCGCACCCGGGCGCGTGGCATAGAGCAGCTCGTGGCGTTCGGCCAGCGGCACCTGCAGGCGATGCTTGATCTGATACCAGGCGCCCTGATTCTCCGGCTCTTCCTGGCACCACACCACCTCCTCGGCGTTCTTGTAGCGATCGAGCACCGCCGCGTAGTCGTTGGCCGGGAACGGATAGAGCTGTTCAATACGCACCAGCGCCACGTTGTCGAGTTCGCGCTCTTCACGAGCCTGATACAAATCGTAGTAGACCTTGCCGCTACAGAACACGACGCGCTCGATGGCGTCGTCGTCGATGCTGTCGGGCTCGTCGATGACGAAGTTGAACTGGCCCTCGGCCAAATCCTCGAGCGTCGAGGTCGACAGCCGATGACGCAGCAGGCTCTTGGGCGTGAGCACCACCAGCGGCATGCGCAGATCGCGCACCATCTGCTGGCGCAACAGGTGGAACCACTGCGCCGGCGTGGACGGCACGCAAACAATCATGTGGCGCTCGGCGCACAGCTGCAGAAAACGCTCCAGCCGTGCCGAGGAATGCTCCGGGCCCTGGCCTTCATAGCCGTGCGGAAGGAACATCACCAGGCCGCACAGCCGGCCCCACTTGGCCTGACCGCTGGAGATGAACTGGTCGATGATGACCTGAGCACCGTTGACGAAGTCACCGAACTGGGCTTCCCAGATGGTGAGCGTCGACGGATCGGCGGTGGCGTAGCCGTACTCGAAGCCGAGCACGCCCGCCTCGGAAAGCAGCGTGTCGTTGACCGTGAACATCGCGCTTTCGCGGCCCACATGCTTCAACGGAATGAACTTCTGACCGTCCTTCTGGTTGTAGAGCACCGAGTGGCGATGGAAGAACGTGCCACGGCCGGAGTCCTGACCGGACAGGCGCACGTTGAAGCCGTCGTCGAGCAGGGTCGCATAGGCCATATGCTCGGCAAAGCCCCAGTCGATACGCGAAGCGCCGGCGGCCATCTTGCCGCGATCATCGATGATGCGCTGTGCGCGCTTGTGCAGCTCGAAGCTGTCGGGCAGGTCATGCAGCCGCGAGGCGAGCCGCTGCAGCGTTTCCACCGGCACCGAGGTGTCGACGATATCCGACCAGCGCTGCCGGCTGTAGCGCGCCCAGTCCACGGTATGTTCGTTGCCGACCAAGCCGAGCGTGGTGCGCGAGATGTTCTTGCCTTCGTCGAGGCCGTCGCGATAGGCGTCGGCGAACTGCTGCGCTTCGTCCTTGTCGATCAGGCCTTCGGATTCGAGCTTGCCCGCATACAGCTTGCGGGTCGTCTCCATCTGCTTGACCTTCTGGTACATCAGCGGCTGGGTGACCGCCGGCTCGTCAGCCTCGTTATGGCCGTGGCGCCGATAGCAGATCATGTCGACGATCACGTCCTTGCCGAACGTCTCGCGGTAATCCATGGCCAGACGGGTGACGAACACGACTGCTTCCGGGTCGTCGCCGTTGACGTGAAACACCGGCGCTTCGAGCATCTTGGCGATGTCGGTGCAGTACTGCGACGTACGCGAGACCTCACCCAGCTTGGCGGTGATCGGGTTCTGCATGGTGAAACCGAGCTGGTTGTTCACCACCAGATGCACGGTGCCGCCGGTGGCATAGCCTTCGGCCTGCGACAGCTGCAGCGTCTCCATGACGATGCCCTGGCCGGCAAACGACGCATCGCCGTGGATGAGCACCGGCAGAATCGTCTCGCCTTCTTCGTCGTGGCGGCGCTCCTGGCGCGCCTTGACCGAGCCCTGTACCACCGGATTCACCGCCTCGAGATGCGAGGGGTTGAAGGCCAGCACGAGATGCACGCGCTCGTCTTCGATTTCGATGTCGGTAGAGAAACCCATGTGATACTTCACGTCGCCCGACATCTCGAGTTCGTCGAGGTCGTAGTCGCCTTCGAATTCGGCGAACAACTCCTTCGGCGACTTGCCGAGGATGTTCACGAGCACGTTCAGGCGGCCACGATGGGCCATGCCGATCACGATCTCGTCCACGTGGCTGCGCGCGGCCGAGCGCACCACTTCATCCAGCGCCGGGATCATGCTGTCGGCGCCTTCCAGCGAGAAGCGCTTCTGCCCGACATACTTGGTATGCAGATAGCGTTCGATGCCTTCTGCCGCGGTCAGCTGGCGCAGTACTTCCCGCTTTTCCTTTTCGTTCAGGCGCGGCTTGTCGACGCTGGCCTCGAGGCGGCGCTGAATCCAGCGTTTCTGGCGGGTGTCGGTGATGTACATGTACTCGGTGCCGATCGTACCCGTGTACACCCGCTTGCAGATGTCGATGATATCGCGCAGCGGCAGTTCGTCGGCTTCGGTGAACAGCGACCCGGTGTTGAAGACGGTATCCATATCCGCTTCGCCCAGCCCGTGAAAAGCCGGGTCCAGGTCCGGCACGTTCGGACGCTCGTAAAGGCCGAGCGGGTCCAGATCGGCGGCCTGGTGGCCGCGCATGCGGTAATAGTTGATCAGGCGTAGCACGCCTGCCTGCTTCTGGGCCGCGCGCTGCGACATGCTTGCCCGCGGTCGTGCGCCCTGGCCCGCCGAGGCCTGGGTATCCACGAACGAGTCGCGAATCGGCCCGTGCGCGACGTCTTCAGCGCCATCGCCGTTAAGGCTCTTGAAGTACTCGCGCCAGCTTGGCTCGACCGAGTCGGGATCCTTGAGATATTGCTCGTAGTAGGACTCGACGTAGGCTGCGTTGCCGCCGAACAGAGGAGAATTCTCGATGAACTTGTCGTTAAGTTCGCTTTTCATAGACTAAGGCCCTGTGGCCGTGTCGAGGCGCCGGGATCGCCTCGTTCAAACCGTGCCGATGCGACGCCTGCCGGCGGGCGCCGCGATGGCCGCTAATGATAACAAACCGTACCCTTGCCCGTGACCGAACACGGGCCGGTCTCAGCCAGTCTTGTTCGCATCGTCTTCTTCGTCCCAGCCCGCCGTGAGGTTTTTGAGGTAGCTGCGAAACTCGTCGCCGATCTCGTGGTGCTGAAGCCCCATTTCGACGTTGGCCTTGAGATAGCCGAACTTGCTGCCGCAGTCGTAGCGGGTGCCTTCGAATTCGTAGGCCAGCACGGTCTGCTCGCCCATCAGTGCCTCGATGGCGTCGGTGAGCTGGATTTCGCCCCCCGCACCCGGTTTGGTCTTGTCCAGCAGCCGGAATATGCGCGGTGTGAGGATATAGCGGCCGACCACGGCCAGATTCGACGGGGCCTTGTCCGGATCGGGTTTTTCCACGATGCCGCGAATTTCGGACAGCCCGGGGCCGATCGGCTCCACTTCCACAATGCCGTACTTGTAGGTTTCTTCCCAGGGCACGCGCTGTACCGCGAGCACGCTCGTGCCGTACTCCTGATACACCCGCTGCATCTGTGCCATGCACGGCTGGAAGGAGCCCGCGATCAGGTCGTCCGCGAGGATGACGGCGAAATCCTGGTCGCCCACGGCCGGCAATGCGCAGCTGATGGCATGCCCCAGCCCCATCTGCTCGGGCTGGCGAATATAGACACAGCTGATACCCGGCGGCAGTACGTCCTTGACCGCCTGCAGCAATTCTTCCTTGCCCTTGGCCTCGAGCGTGGCTTCCAGCTCATAGTCCCGATCGAAATGATCCATGATCGAGTTCTTGGTGTGGCTCGTGATGAACACCATTTCCTCGGCGCCGGCTGCGATCGCCTCCTTGACCGCATACTGGATCAGCGGCTTGTCCACCACAGGCAGGATCTCTTTGGCGCTGGCCTTGGTTGCCGGCAGAAAACGCGTGCCCAGCCCTGCGACCGGGAACACCGCCTTACGAATACGCATAGTCGATCCTTTGGCTTGTCAGCCCTTCGAATTGAAATCTAGAGATAGCGTATATCGCCCAGCAGGTGGACGATATCGCCTTTGGGATTGGTCAATGCAAAATCCGCGCCCTGTGCGCCAAGGCTGTAGCCAAAGCGGGCCTTGCTCGGCAGGAAGACCGGTTTCTTGAAACCCAGCGTCAGCGTATAGGCGGCCTGCTCGAGCTTCGGCTCGAGTTCCGCCGCGGCGCGTGCCTTGGTCCACATGCCGGTGGCGATGGCGCGCGGAAAACCGAACAGCTTCGCGCTCCACGGGCTCAGATGGATCGGATTGTAGTCGCCCGCCGCGCTGGCGTAGCGGCGCCCGATGTTTTCGGGCACGTCCCAGGTGACTTCTTCTTCGATATCGAAGCCGAGCCCGTCATCGTGCTTCTTCTTGGGCGACTTGGGTACGTTGGTTTTCTGGCGCGAAAGCATCGAACTGTCTTCCTGCCAGATCAGTTCGCCGGCCCGGTCGCGCACGCGCGTGACCAGATCGAACTCGACGCCCTTCTCGACTTCCCGATGGCCGCCGACGCTGACCTCGATATGCAGCTTTTCCGCGGTCTCGATGGCCCGATACTGGGTAATCTGGTTACGCAGATGAATCAGGCCCAGCAGCTTGAGCGGAAAACGCTTGTGGGTGAGTACCGCCATGTGCATGGGAAAGGCCAGCACATGGGGATAGGTGACCGGCAAATGCGGCGAATGCTGAAAACCGCATACCTTGCGATACTTCGCCAGCTCTTCGGCGCGGACCTCGAGATCCGGCAGTTCTGCAACGATCGGCGGTATGGTTTCATCGCCGGACAGGCCGCCCGACAGCGTCGTCGCGGCCCTCAGATAGGACGGCGCAACCGCCGGAAGAGAGTCGTATTCGAGCCGGGTTTCGTTTGCCATCGCCTATGGGGTCGGGTTGGTTTAGCAGCGACGTTAACCCCTTTACTGGGGCGAAACAACACGCTTAGTCATTCGACAAGGTCGGTTTCTCACCGGCCAGTTCGGCGCGGCGGTTGGCGACCATGGTGGCGAAGTCTTCGGGCAGATCCTGGGCCAGCAACCGGTCCCAGTAGTCGATAGCCGCCTCACCCTCGCCGCGCTCGGCCGCGGCCAGGCCCAGATACCAAAGCGCCTCGCGGCTTTGTGGCTCCAGTTCGAGCAGCTGCTCGTAGAGTGTTTTCGCCCGACCCTGCAGATCGTCGGTTGCGGCCAGAGTCGCCTGTGCTTCGGCGGCGATGATCGGCGGTCGCGGCGCCGGCATGGCCGCATTGAGCGCACGATATTGCTCGGCGGCCGCGCCGTAATCGCCGCCGGCCTCGCTCGCACGCGCGAGCATCGCGCGTGCCTGCATGTCGTCGGGATGATCGTTTACCCGCTGCTCCAGTTCCGCGATCATCGCGTTCAGGTCGGGCGTATCCTGTTCGACGAAGGCCTGATAGTCGCCGATCTTCCAGTACACCGCGGCCGAGCCGCCCACCATCACGGCGAGCACCAGTATCGTGGCCACCCACGGCCGGCGCGCAGCCCTGGGCGACGGTGCCAGCTCAGGCGTATCGTCGATATCGGCGAGCAGGCGGGCGCCGAGCTCATCCTTCTGGCTTTCGGCGTCCTGTCGAGTCAGTGCGCCCGCAGCCACCTCGCGCTCGATCTCGGCATAGCGCTGATGGTAGATCGTGATATTCGCCGCCCGGCGCTTGTCCGCGGACGGCGTGCCCGCGCGCCAGAGTGGCACCAGAACGAATACGAGACTGGCAGCGACGAGCACTGCCGCGAAAACAAGAAATTCGGTCATGAACGCTCTTCAGACGAGTCGGAGTCCGCGTCTCGTGCCTGTTCGTCGAGCACACGATTGAGTCGCTCGCGGTCCAACGACGGCGATGGGGTCGGCGCGCCACGGCGCCGGCGCATCAGCAGGAAAACCACCAGCAGGCCCACGGCCAGCAGCACGAACGGGCCCGCCCAGAGAATGATCGTGGCCGAATCCAGCGGCGGATCGTAGAGCACCCACTTGCCGTAACGATCGACCAGGTACTGCTTGATCTCGGCGTCGCTGCGCCCTTGCGCGATCTGACGTTCAACGATGGCGCGCAGGTCCTGGGCCAGCGGCGCATCCGATTCGGCAATGCTGCGGTTCTGACAGATCAGACAACGCAGCTCGGCGTTGAGGGCGTGATAACGCGCCAGTTCCTCGCCCTGCAGATCTACCGCCTGGGCAGCGGACGTAGCGAGCAACAGCAACAAGCCGACCAGCAGCGTACGCATCAGGACCCCTTTGCCTTGAGCTGCTCGAGCTTCGGAATGAGCGATGCGTTCATCTCTTCGCGCGTAATCGGCCCGACCACCTTGTAACGGATGATGCCCTGCGCATCGACCACGAAGGTCTCCGGCACGGCCGACACGCCCCAGTCGATACCGGTCGCCCCGCTCGGATCGAATGCGACCACCGCAAACGGGTTGCCGTAGCGCCCCAGCCAGCGCAGCGCGTCGGCCTCGGTGTCCTTGTAATTCAGACCGACCACCGGCACGCCGGTACGCCGCGACACGGCAGTAATCAGCTCGTGCTCTGCGCGACAGGCCACGCACCAGCTCGCCCAGACGTTCACCAGCGTCACCCGGCCTTTCAGATCGTCGACCGTGATCCGGTCCCGGTCGGAGGCGAGCGTCGGCAGATCGAATGCGGGCGCCGGCTTATCAATGAACGCCGAGGGCAGGATATCCGGGCGCCGCGTGAGGCCGTAGCCGAGCAGCACGATCAGCGCAAACACGATAACGATCGGCAGAACCAGGCGCCAGCGCATCATGCACTCGCCGTGGTCAGGCCGCGATCCGTTGCCACCGGCTTGTCAGCGGTGGCACGGCGGCGGCGATAGCGTTTGTCGGTGAGCGCGATCAGACCACCCAGCGCCGAGATGAAGCCGCCCGCCCAGATCCAGCGCACGAACGGCCGATGATAGATTCGCACGCTCCAGGCATCGCCGGACAACGGCTCGCCGAGAGATACATAGATATCGCGGGTGATACCGACATCGATACCGGCTTCGGTCATGCTCTGACCGCCGGCGTTATAGCGTCGTTTGGAGGGAAACAGCTCCGCGATCTGGCGGCCGTCTTCGCGAACGATGAAATCGCCGATTTCGGCAACGAAATTCGGCCCGTCCACGTGCCGGGTACCGAGAAAGGTGAACTCGTAGCCAACCATTTCCGTGCTCTGCCCTGGTGCCAGCCGTACGTCGTGCTCGCCGCCGAAGCCGCTCACCAGACTGACACCGATGACGAAAATGCCCACCCCGGCATGGGCGAGGGCCATGCCGACCACGTTGCGCGGCAGCATCACGCGACGCCCGCGGCTACGCCGCAGGATATCCTCGAAAGCGGTCACGATCGCCCAGCAGCCCAATACGCAGCCGGCAACCGCGGCCACCGCCGTGGTGCCGACCGTGAATAGCGGCAGGGCCACGCCAGCGACGATGGAGACGATCAAGGGGACCCAAAGGCGCGAACGCAGCACGTCGGCCCGGGTACGCTTCCAGGCCATCACCGCGGCGGCGCCGATCAGCACCACCAGCGGCACGGTCAGCGGAATGAAGACCTTGTTGAAATACGGCGGGCCGACCGATATGCGCCCCATGCCCAGCGAATCAGCCAGGATGGGATAGAGCGTGCCCAGCAACACGCCGGCGGCAGCAACCACCAGGAAGATGTTGTTGAGCAACAGCAAGCCTTCCCGAGACAACGCCGCAACCGGCTCGCGGCCGGCTTCGAACTGGGCCGCGCGCAGCGCGTAAAGCAGCAGCGACCCGCCGACCACCACCGCGAAGAAGGTCAGGATGTATATACCGCGCGTCGGATCGGTGGCAAAAGCATGCACGGAAATCAGCACCCCTGAGCGCACCAGGAACGTCCCCAGCAGCGACAAGGCAAACGCGGTGATCGCCAGCAGTACCGTCCAGCTCTTGAAGATGCCGCGCTTCTCGGTGACCGCCAGCGAATGAATCAGCGCGGTGCCGACCAGCCACGGCATGAAGGAGGCGTTTTCGACCGGGTCCCAGAACCACCAGCCGCCCCAGCCCAGTTCCTTGTAGGCCCACCAGCTGCCAAGCGTTACGCCGATGGTCAGGAACATCCATGCCGCGGTCGTCCACGGCCGCGTCCAGCGCGTCCAGGCGCTATCCACGCGGCCGGTAATCAAGGCGGTTATGGCAAAGGCGAAAGCCACGGCGAAGCCCACATAGCCCATATAGAGCATGGGCGGATGCACCACCAGCCCAGGGTCCTGCAACAGCGGATTGAGGTCGCGGCCTTCCATGGGCGCCGGGAACTGGCGCTCGAACGGGTTCGAGGTGAACAGGGTAAACAGCAAGAACCCCACGCTGACCGCGCCCATCACCGCCAGCACACAGCTGGCCACGTCGCGCGGCAGGGTCCGGCTGGCCAGGGCAACCGCCAGGCTCCAGCCTGCCAGCAGCATCATCCACAGCAGCAGCGACCCTTCGTGCGCGCCCCAAATCGCAGACAGCCGATAGAACCACGGCAGCTGGGTATTGGAGTTCGCTGCCACATAAGCCACCGAGAAATCGTTGGCATAGAAGGCGAAACCCAGGGCGACAAAGGCAATGCCCATCATCACGAACTGACCGATGGCCGCCGGTGCCGCCACCGCCAGACAATCCGAGCGCGAACGCCAGATCCCGTACATCGGCAACACGGTCTGCAGCGTGGCCAGGCCCAGGGCCAGAATCAGCGCGAAATGGCCGATCTCCGGGATCATCGCTGGGCCTGCATGTTGCTGGGCATGCAGCTCGTGCCCGAGGCGTCCTTCATGGCTTCTGCCACATCCGGCGACATATAGTTCTCGTCATGTTTGGCCAGGACCTCATCGGCCACGAACTGGCCGGATTCGTTGAGCTGCCCGTAGGCCACGATGCCCTGCCCTTCGCGAAACAGGTCCGGCAAGGTGCCACGAAACTGTACCGGCACGCTGGCTTCACAGTCGGCCAGCGTGAAGCGCACCAGCAGGTCGTCGTTGTTGCGCTCGACCGAGCCGGTTTCCACCAGCCCGCCGATCCGGAAACGGGTATGCGTCGGCGCTTGCCCGCCCACGATTTCGCTTGGCTGATAGAAATAGAGGATGTTTTCGCTGAATGCGGTCAGGGCAAGCGCGGTGGCCGCGGCCAGGCCAACGAACAGCCCGCCGACCAGCATCAGACGACGACGTCGTGTTCTAGTCATCGAATTCCTCGTTCTTGATCCGCCGGGCGATCTGACGATGGGCGATTACAGGCGCGACGATATTGCCCACGATGACCACCGCGGCGATGGCGTAGCTGCTCCACACATAGCCGGCATAGCCGCCCATGGCCCAGAATTGCTGCCAGGATTCATGCATCGGAAAACACCTTCTTGACCCAGCGGCTACGCCGTTCGCGCCTGAGCAGTTGCACGCGCATGTTCCAGAGCGTGAGCCAGCCGAACATCAGAGTGAAGCCGAGCGCGGCACACAGCAGCGGCCAGAGCATGGCCATCTCCATGGCCGGGCGCCCGAAGCGGGTCACGGTCGGGCCCTGGTGCAGCGTATTCCACCATTCGACCGAAAAATGAATGATGGGCACGTTGATCACGCCGACCACCGACAAAAGCGCACAGGCGCGTGCCGCGCTGCGCGGCGATTCGATGGCGTTATGCAGCGCGATGACGCCGAGATACAGAAACAGCAGGATCAACTCGGAGGTCAGGCGCGCATCCCAGACCCACCAGGTGCCCCACATCGGCTTGCCCCAGATGGAGCCGGTGACCAGGGCCAGAAAAGTAAAGCTCGCCCCGACCGGCGCCGCGGCGACCACGAAAATCTCTGCCAGCTTGAGGCGCCACACCAGGGCCACCGCGCCTGCGATCGCCATGCTCGTATAGCCGAACAACGACAGCCAGGCGCTGGGCACGTGGATATAGAGGATACGAAACGCGTCGCCCTGCTGATAATCGACCGGCGCGTTGACCAGCCCCCCGTAGACGCCATAGGCGGCCAGCAGCACCCCGGGCACCGCCAGCGCGAGCGCGATCGGCCGGCTGACCCGGTAGAAATACGGCAGCGATCCGAAACGATGCAGCCAGAGCATGAACGCAGACTTCGCCAAAACGCCTACACCGTTGCGTTGCAGATAGATTGTGAACTGAGTCGACGCATAGTGTGTCTCGACCATTCAGGCGATGCATTGATCTGGCGCAACCGGGTCGCGCCCGAAAATCTTCGGCCCCGAGCCGGCTCGAGGTTCCCTACTCCATGCTGATTTTCAACGCCGCCGCGATCGCGAAGGGCGCGGTACTGATGCCGAGCATGAGTAGCGCAGCCAGCAGATAGAGCGCGCCCGCAGCGGGCAAGCCTTCGATCGCCGCGCGCATGGCCCCAGCGCCAAAGATAAGCACCGGCACGTAGAGCGGGAAAATCAGCAGACTCAAAAGCAGTCCGGCACGCGGCAGGCTCAATGTCAGTGCCGTGCCGATCGCCCCCACCAATCCCAGGGTCGGCGTGCCGAGCAACAGGCTGGCCATGATAACGGGTACCGCGCCCACAGGCACGCCGAGCAGCAATACCAGCAGCGGCGAAGCCAGTACGAAGATCAGCCCGCTGGCCAGCCAATAGGCCAGCACCTTGGCCAACGCGATCACTGCCAGCGGTTCCGGCGAAAGAACGTATTGCTCCAGAGTGCCGTCTTCGTAGTCGGGCTTGAACAGCCGCTGCAACGATAACAGCGCGGCCAGCAGTACCGACATCCAGATCAGCGCCGGCGACACCGTCACCAGAATCGACGGACTCGCGCCCGTGCCGAGCGGAAACAAGGCCACCACCAGCACGAAGAACAGCAGATGGTGGACGAGCACGCCGCGTTGTCGAAACGCCAACAGCAGATCCCGGCGCAGCACCGCCCAGAATACGCTCAGCATGGCAACAGCTCGATCGATCGCACCGGCACGTCGGCCAGGGTCAAGGCCTCGTGGGTGGTGAACACCGCGATGCCGCCCGCCGCTACATGGGCGGCTATCCGCGCACACAGCAGCGCGCGCGAATCCACGTCAAGCGCCGAGGCCGGTTCATCCAGCAGCCACAGCGGCGCATCGGTCAACCACAGCCGCGCCAGCGACACGCGCCGCTTCTGTCCCGCCGAAAGGCGCCCGCTGGGCCGGTGCGCGAGGCGTTTAAGGCCCAGCTCGGCCAGGGTGTCGCGAATACGCCCCGGCGCCACGCGACGGCCACACAGACGCATGAGCACGTCCAGATTCTCGACCGGGGTAAGTGCCGCGTTGAGCGCGTTGTCGTGGCCGACGAAACACAGCTCGTCCTGCAGGAGGACGGGATCGTCGACAGCGCCGGTGTCGCGGGCCGACTCCCAGACGACCTCGCCCGTCAGGGGCGCCTGAAGCCCGCCCAGAGTGCGCAAAAGCGTTGTCTTGCCGGCCCCGTTTTCGCCGAGCACGCGCGCGGCCTCGCCGCCCACGAGGCTGATATCCAGCCCCTGGAACAAAGCGTTCTCGCCGCGCCCACAGCTCAGGTTTCGAATGCCGAGTCGCGGCCGCTTCATAAGTCGCTTTCAAAAAGGCCGTGAAGCCGTTGACTGGTGCCCGGAGCCGGACTCGAACCGGCACGGCCCGAAGGCCAAGGGATTTTAAGTCCCATGCGTCTACCAATTTCGCCATCCGGGCGCGAGCGCGGAATTCTAGGCGCTGTCAGCGGCCCAGTCGAGGCGCAGACGCGCGTGCGCTTGTTGAAAGCGGGCGACCGGCGCCTGCTAGCGGCACGCCGGTACTGTCGATTGTTGTACTTACGGATCAAACCGATGGATGGCAGCGCCCGGGCGCAAGGCGAGTGGCGCCAATACCAAGAATATGTATTCAGAACATAACTGCCCGGCCGGTAACGTGCTCACGCGCCAAAGGGCTTGGCATTTGGACTAGACTATCCGCGGGGACAATACGGGATGGGCGCTTTGCTGACGAAACTTCGTATCGTGGGGAGTATGGCCGCACTGGTCATGCTGGTGGTGGGCTGTGCGAGCGCGCCGCCTACAGTCGACGGCACAGGTTCGAAGCCTCGACCGGCCGCGACCCGCTCGACGGCGCCAGAGCCCGAATTGCCTTCTGCCGGGCCCCGGACCGACGCCAACGCCCCGTTGCCCGCGGCAGCCGAGCCCGACGCCCCACGTGGCCTGGTTCTAGGCCCGGGGGATATCGTGGAAATGCGCATGTTCGGTCAGCCGGACATGAATACCCAAGGCTTCGTCGCGGATAGCGGCGAGATCTCGCTGCCGCTGCTGGGCGCGGTCGATATCGGCGACCTCACGCCGAACGACGCCCAGACCCGAATCGAATCCGCCTATCGCGATCAGGGTTATTTCCGCGACCCGCAGATCAGCCTCACCCTGGTGGAACACCGCAGTCAGCAGGTCGCGGTACTCGGCGCAGTCAACCAGCCGGGGCGGTTTTCGCTGTCGAGCCGTACCACCCTGCTCGACGCGCTTGCCGAGGCCGGTGGCATCACCGCCCGCGGGGCGCGTTCCGTGATACTGATCCACCGCGGCGACGCGCCACGCCAGCGCGTGGACATCGATGCGCTGGTGGCCGGTAGCGGCGCCGGCGACAACGTGCTGAGGGCCGGGGATACGATCTACGTGCCCCAGGCGCCGCTGTTCTATATCTATGGTCAGGTACAGCGCCCCGATGCCTATGCCATCCAGCCCGGCATGACCGTCATGCAGGCGATCTCGACCGGCGGCGGGCTCACCGATCGCGGCTCGAACTCGCGCTTCACCATCCACCGCAAGTCGCCCGACGGCTCGGTTCACGAGGTCGACGCGCGACCGACCACCCCGGTACAGCCGGACGACGTGATCTTCGTCAAGGAGCGCTTCTTTTGAACACAGGCATCGATCGCCCGTTGATTCCGGGTATGCGGGCCACGCCCACCGTCGGCCAGGTCACGCGCGCGCTGCGCGCACGCTGGCGCATCGTGGCGGCCGCCGTGGTGGTGTTCATGGTGCTCGCCGTGATTGCTGCACTGCTGATGAAAAGCTACGAGGCACGTGCGTCGCTCGTCATCGAATTCCCGAGCCTTGACCCGGTCACCGGCCAGGCCCGCTCGACCGCGCTCGCGGACAGCTATCGGGCGACCCAGATCGATCTGATGACCAGCCAGAACGTCATGCTCGGCGTGGTCGATCAGCTCGGCCTGGCCGAGGATGCCGAATTCAGCGCCGAAGTCGACGGCGACGGCGGCGAAGGCACGCTGCGCCAGCGGTTAGCCTCGAAACTCGGCGAGCAGGTTCAGGTGCGCGCCGGCCAGGTCAGCCAGCTTCTGGTGCTGTCCTATCGCGGCGACGACCCGCAGCGCAGCGCAGCTATCGTCAATGCCGTGATCGACCAGTACATGAAGGCCAGCGACAGCATGGCCACCGATCCGGCACGCCAGCGCCTGGGCCAGTATTCGAGCTTCCTCGACGGCTTGCGGGCCAAGGTCGACGAAGCCCAGGACGAACTTACCGCCGCGCGCCAGCGCTTCGACGTGATCGACTCCACCGCTGCCGAAGGCGTGGAGACCAGTCGCCTCAACGATCTGGGCACCCGGCTGAACGCGGCACAGGCACGGTTGCAGGCGGCCCAGGCCGAAGTCGACCAGATCAGTGCCGCCCGCTCCGGCGGCCAGCCGGTGGTCGCCCAGGCCGATATTCTGGATAGCAACGTGGTCCAGACGCTCAAGAACCGGCTGGTGGAATTCCAGGCCGAGCGGGCCGACGTAGCCGAATCGCTGGGCCCGAACCATCCGCGCATTCGGGCCATAGACGGCCAGATCGCCACGGTTCGCAGCCGCCTGAGCGACGAGATCGATGCCTATCTGGCCGCCGCACGACAGAGCGTGCAGGCGGCCGGCGCCGAGGTGAATGCCCTGCGCGAAACCTACGACGCGGCGCGCGACGAGGTCATGGATAAACAAACCAAGCGCAGCCAGCTGGACAGCTATCGTCGGCGTCTGGATAGCGCATCCCAGGTCTATGAAGCCGCCCTGTCGAGCTACGACCAGGTTCTGGGCGGCAGCGAGCTGACCGCCCAGAATGTCTCGGTGATCACGCGCGCCAGCCCGCCGACCAACACCGCCGGCCTGAGCTTCAAGCGCAAGCTCGCGGTTGCGCTGGTGCTGGGCGCGATCGTTGGCACCCTGATCGCCCTGCTCCAGGAACTGCGCGATCGCCGCGTTCGTCACCCTGAAGACATCGAACGCGAGCTGGAACTGCCGGTCCTCGGCGAACTCGATCTCGGAGGCAGCCGATGAATCAAGCGCCACAGACCGCTTCGCGAATTCACGCGGACGTATTCGCCGCGCATGCGCCGCATTCGCCAAAGGCGGATACGCTGCGCGCCACGCTTGCCCGTATCGCGCTCGGCGACGCCCACGCCCGATGCCTGGCGGTGGTGGGCTGCGGCGCGCAGAGGGATCGCAGCGCGGTCGCAGCCAATCTGGCCGTACTGCTTGCCCGCTCCGGCCAGCCCACGGCACTGATCGATGCTGCCCGCCAGCACCCCCGGCAACAGGAACTGTTCGGCCTCGCCGATACCGGCATGACGGATATCGCGGCAGTGCCGGGACTTACCGTCATGCGCGGTACCGATACCCAGCCGTCGCTTGCCGAAACGCTGGTCGAAGCACCGGGCCAGTTCGGCCAGTTCGTGGCGCATCTGCGCCAGGACTACGAGTTCGTGGTGATCGACACGGCCGACCATCCCCAGGATCTGGACGCGATTTCGGCGGCCAGCGTCAGCGACGGCGCGCTGCTGGTGGTCGAGCGTAACGCCACCGCGCTGCACCGGCTGCGCGAGCTGACCGACGGCTTGCGGGAAAGCGGTGCCGCGCTATTGGGCGCCGTGCTCACCGACCGCTGACGCCCATGCCGCTGCCGGCTGCCGACGACCAACGTTTTACCTGGCTGCTCTTGACGCTGTTCTGGGCAACACTGGCATTCGCCTTGTTGCCCGACGGCCTCGACTGGGCGCGCGATACGGCGCTGCAAAACGCCCAGCAGGGCTCGTTCGTGCGCCGTATGCAGTGGATGCCGCCGTTTATCGTCAGCGCGCTGGTAATCTGGCTACGGCGTGGCGTGGCCGCGCAAGTCGTCCGCCAGATCGACCCCTGGCTTGCACTGTTCGTCGGCTGGGCCATCCTCAGCCTGGCCTGGTCGGACTACCCGGCTGCCACCGTACGCAAGCTGGTATTGCTCATCGGCACGGTACTCATTGCGCTGGCCTTCCAGGTCGCAGCCTGGCGGCCACAGCGGCTGCGCCGCCACAGCCGTGCCTGTATCAGTGCCCTGGTGCTGGCCTCGGTCGCGGCGGTATTCCTGATGCCGGATATCGCCCGCGTCGCCGGCTACGACAATGCCTGGACCGGCATTGCCCGCAGCAAGAATCATCTCGGCATGGCCGCGGGGTTGATGATGGTGTTGTGGATACACGGGCTGGCCATCGGCGAGGTCCGGGCGCTGCCGGCATTGGCCTGGACCGCGGTGGCCGCACTCACCCTGATCATGGCGCGCAATGCTACCGCCCTGCTCTGCGTACTGGCGGTACTGCCGCCGCTATGGCTGTTCTTCAGGCCGGTCGTTTCCATGCGTCGCATGGCCGTAACCGGCGCGCTCGCGCTTGCCGCGACCGTGGTCACCTTATTGTTCGTGATCCTGGTCGGTCACGGCATACCCACCTGGCGCGAGCTGGTGGGCCCGGTTGCCACTGCCGTGGGCCGCGATGTGACCTTCACCGGACGTCTGGAAATCTGGCGCCTGGTGTATGCCGAAGTGGTCCAGCACCCGTGGTTGGGTACGGGTTTTCAAGCCTTCTGGCTCGGCGCCGGCGGCCCCGCCCCGTGGGTGACACAGGATCTCTACGGCGGTTTGTGGCAGGCCCACAACGGCTATCTGGACGTGCTCAACGAACTGGGTATTCCGGGCCTGCTGATTACGCTGGGCTTTTGCGTGAATACGGTTCGGCGTGGCCTGGTGCTGGTCGGGCGCTGGCCCGCCGAAGCCAGCTGGCTGATCGCGTTCACGATGTTTCTAATGATCACCAATATCGCCGAGTCCACCCTGTTCCGGCCGATTCATTTCCTGTTTTTGCTTTCGATTCATGCCAGCATGGCGCTTGCCCGGCTGCGCGTCATCGACCGGTTGGAGACGGCGCCATGACCGCAGCCCGACAGATGATTTCGTGCTGCCTGCCGGGCGTTCGCGGGCTGCTTGCGGCTGTGTTGCTAGCGGCTGCGAGCACCGCCCTTGCCGCCGTCAGCGTCGACGTGGTGCTGCCCCCGATCCCGGCTGCCGCGGCCAATGCCAGCGTATTCGCAACGCCCATCGCCGCCACCGGCCACAGCGTCTACACGGTCAACGTCGAGCCGGGCCCGCGGCCGGTGCCGACCCACGGCTTCGGCTTTCATACCGTCGTACGCAAGGGCGTACGCCGTGACGACGGCGGCTGGGACTGGCATTCGCATCTGCTCGACAACGATACCGCCAACGACCCCTACCATACCGCTGCCTCGATTGGCCTTGATCGGAAAGGCTTCGTGCACGTGGCCTACGACATGCACAACCTGCCCTGGCAGTATTCGGTATCCTCCGAACCCGAATCGATCGACGACTTCGTCTTCCGCGGCCAGCGCGTATCGCAGAAGGCACGCTGGGGCAGCCAGAATCGGCGGGTCGAATTCCCGGCGCCGGGCACGGCGGCCATTCCAGGGACCCAGATTACCTATCCGTCGTTCTTCAACGATCGTAACGGCCAGCTCTACGTCACCTACCGCTATGCCGTGCGCCCGGCCCGTACCTGGTCACAGCGGCTTTTTTCGGGCGGGCTGGCCCGCTACGACGAAGCCAGCCAAAGCTGGCTGCCCATCGGCGGCGAAGTGCGCGTCGGCGGCGACGATATCGAACTGCCGGCGGGGCGCTCAGTACACCTGAGTCGCCCGTTTATCAGCGAGCCCGGCTGGTGGGTCTATCAGATGCGCCTGGCCTTCGACGCCGACAACGGCATGCACGTCGCCTGGCTGTGGCGGCGCGGCGATTCGGGCGTCGACCAGAACTTTGCCAGCTATGCTTATCTGCCGCCGGATCGCGATACCGCCTACAACGCCGATGGCCAGCGCTACCGGCTGCCCATCGATCTGGCCGCGGCCAGTCGGGTCGCGCCCGAACGCATCGCCCAGCTCGCACCGGACGGCCTCTATAGCCCGGCCCGTATCAGCGTCAGTGCCGACGGCCATCCGGTGGTTTCGCTGCAGTCCGTGCACGGCCCGCGTTATCGCAGCCGCCTCGACGACGGGCAATGGTCCGACCCCGAACCCGTACCCCGCCAGGCGTTTGAAACGCACTATGACGACAACGGACACGAATGGGTGTTTGCGACCGGGCTGACCGTGCTGCGCCGTCCGGTCGAGGCCGATGGCCAACCCACGGGCGCCTGGCAGACCGTCTACAAAGGCGATGCCGACCGCGGTACGGCTCTTTGCCATACTCGCGCCATACCCGCCCCGCCCGACAGCGCCGCGACGTTCTATATCCACGCCAACGTGCTGGACAACGGGCGCTGCCGCGACGACCGCGTCACCATCGTACGCCTGAGCGAGGGCTAAGATGTCCATGCGCGTCGTCATTCATGCCCCCTGGCCGGCCGAGTACGTAGCCGAGCTGGCCCGCGCTCTGGCCGCACGCGACGACGTCGCGCGCCTGTGCCTGATCGTGCGCGCGGATTTCGCCTATGCCGAGGCGGCCGGCTGCACGATCGCGCGCTGCTATCCGGCGGCACGCGGCAAGCGCAATCGCTGGCAGCGGCTGAGCGCCCATGCCAAGGCGCTGGTGCGTACCGGCATGCGGATCTGGCGGGAACGTCCGCATGTCTTTCATGTCCAGGCACTGCATCAGCCGTTGCTGGACTGGCCGCTGCTGCTGATCGCGCGCCTGCGCGGGGCACGCCTGGTCTGGACCGCCCACAACAGCCTGCCGCATGAAAGCACGCGGTTCGATACGGTGCTGTTTCGGTTTATCTATCGCTATGTCGATGCGGTGATCGTGCATACCCGTTTCACCGCTCGTACGCTGGCAGAGGAGCTCGGCGTACGCCGCGACAAGGTGCACGTGATCGCACACGGCCCGCTCACTCTGGGGGCCGCACCTGCACCGTCCCGCGAGGCTGCGCGTGAAGCCCTCGGCGTGGTCGACGAAACCTTCCTGCTGCTGCTGTTCGGCCGAATTCGGCCTTACAAGGGGCTGGATCTGCTTGTATCCGCGCTGGATCGTATCGCAGACCCCGATATGCACTTGATCGTGGCCGGCGAAGATACGTTCGGCGAGGGCCGACGCCTGCTTGCCAACCGTAATGACGTGACCGCCGATCTGAGCCGGGTGGATGACCACACCACGGCCCGTTATTTCGCTGCGGCCGATCTGGTGGTGCTGCCTTATCGCCGTATCGATCAGTCCGGCGTGCTCATGCTGGCGTTGACCTATCGCTGTGCGGTGCTCGCCAGCGATATCGGTGGCCTGGCCGAGGTCATCGAGGACGAGCGCACCGGTTTTCTACTGGCACCGGTGGATGCCGAGACGCTGGCGGGCCGCCTGGCCGCTCTGAAGTCGCGCCCGGACGCGCTCGAGACCGTCCGGCGCAACGTCGCCCGGGCCCAGGACGGCGAACAGGGCTGGCCGCAGCTGGCCGCGCATACCGCCCATCTCTATCAACGGGTGATCTAGCATGCGCGTCGCCTTGCACAAACTCATACAGCCCCGCCGGCGCACGGCCGTCAAGACAGACGCGCGGGCGCACGACGACTCGGTGGCGCGCGCTCACGTACTCATCATCGTCGAGAATCTGCCGCTGCCCTTCGATCGCCGCGTCTGGCAACAGGCCTGTGCGCTACGTGATGCCGGCTATGCGGTCTCGATCATCTGTCCTGTGGCCGATGGCTATCGCGAACGCTATCTCGAGCTCGAAGGCATCGCCATTCATCGACACCCCCTGCCCAACGAAGCCAGCGGCGCCTGGGGCTATCCGCTGGAATACGCGACCGCCCTTTTCTGGCAACTCCTGCTGACCGCGCGTATCGGCCGGCGTCGGCGTATCGACGTCATTCATGCCTGCAACCCACCCGATACCATCTTTCTGGTGGCCGCCGCGGCCCGCCCGTTCGGCGTACGTTTTCTGTTCGACCATCACGACCTCTGCCCGGAACTGTTCGTTGCCAAGTTCGGCCACAGCGGCCCGATTTATCGGCTGATGCGCGTGCTCGAGCGGGCGACGTTTGCGATGGCGCGCGTATCGATCGCCACCAACGACTCGTTCAAGCGTATCGCCTGCACCCGCGGCGGCATGGACGAGGCCGACGTATTCGTGGTGCGCAGCGGCCCGAACCTGGACCGGGTTCGCCGGGTGGCGCCCGACCCGAGCCTGCATAACGGCCGTACCTATCTGGTGGGCTATGTCGGCGTCATGGGCGAGCAGGAAGGACTCGAGGATCTGCTGCATATGATCGCGGATATCGTTCACCGCCGCGACCGCCACGATATCCAGTTCTGTCTCGTCGGGTTCGGCCCGTCGCTCGACGGCCTGCGCCGCCTGGCCGAGACGCTGCAGATCGAGCCCTATGTAGATTTCCCCGGACGACTGGCCGGCGACGATCTGATGCGGGTGCTCTCCTCGGCCGATATCTGTGTCAGCCCGGACCCCAAGAACGACATGAACGACCAGTCCACCATGAACAAGATCCTCGAGTACATGGCGTTGGGCAAGGCGCTGGTCCAATACGACCTCACCGAAGGCCGGGCGTCGGCCGGCGAGGCGTCGTTGTACGCACGGCCCGGCGACCGCGCCGACTTTGCCGACAAGATAATCGCGCTCCTGGACGATCCGTCGCTTCGCCAGCGGCTGGGCGAGGTTGGGCGCCAGCGTATCGAAGAACGCCTGGCCTGGCACCACGAAATACCGCGCCTGCTGGCCGCCTACGAGCGGGTGCTGGCATGAGCGATACGCCGGAACAGGCCATCGGCCATCCGCGCATTCTGGTCATTTCGCCGGTTCGCGACGAGGCTCGCTTCATCAACGCGGCCATCGACAGCCTCAGCGCACAGACGGTACGCCCGAGCGCCTGGGTCATCGTCAACGACGGTTCCAGCGACGATACCTCGGCGATCGCCCGGGCGCGCGCGGCAGAAACCGACTTCATTCATGTGATCGACAAACCCGATCGTGGGCGCCGCGAAGTCGGTTCCGGCGTGATCGAGGCATTCAACTACGGCCTGGCCGCCGCGCCGATTGCGGACTGGGACTACATCGTCAAACTCGATGCCGATATCACCTACGGACCGCGCTATATCGAACGCATGCTCGCAGAGTTCGCGAGCGACGAGCAGCTGGCGGCGGTATCCGGGCGCGTGTTCCGGCCCGAGCCCGGCGGCGATGTCGAGGAGCGCAAGAGCCCCGACATGGTGTGCGGGCCGTTCAAGTTCTATCGGCGCGCCGCCTTCGAGGCCATCGGCGGCTTCGAACAGACGCTGCAATGGGACGGCATCGATATTCATCGGGCACGCATGACGGGTTGGCGTACCCGCAACATCCCCGACCCCGAAGCGCGAATTCATCACCACCGGCTGATGGGCTCGTCCCAGGTCAGCATCGTGCATGGCCGATTGCGCTGGGGGCGCGGCATTCATTTCATGGGCTACGACCCGGCCTATGCGGTGGCATCGGGTATCTATCGCATGCGCGACTGGCCCTACGGGGTCGGCGGTCTGCTCATCATCGCCGGCTATTTCGGCGCCGCGGCACGCGGTGTGCCGCGCTACCCCGATCCGGCATTCCGGCGCGATCTGCGCCGCTGGCAACGACGCCAGCTCGCTGCGCTGCCGGTGCGTTTACTGCGCGCTCTTCGGCGCGACCGTGACGCAAACGGGGCCGATCGATGAACGCCGGGACACGCACGTTTTCTGCGCCCTTGTTCCACGGCCTGGCGTATGGCGGGCTCAGTACGGGCCTGCTGTTGGCGATCGCGGCGCTGTCGCCCCAGGGCATCAGCGAGAACGACCGCGAGCTGGCGGTACTGGCATTTGCGGTGGTCGGCGTCGTATTCAGCCGCTACAACCTCATCTGGAAATGGCAGATGGGGCGACCGGGCTCGATCGGCACCGGGGTCATACTCAGCTGGCTGCTGTGCGCGGCCGGCTTTGTTTTTCTTGGCTTTCTCACGCGTCGCTCGGACGAATACGAACGGCGGGTCATCCTGCTATGGCTGCTGTTCACGCCGATGGTCTTCGTAATCGCGCATCACCTGGTGCGCTATATTTTCTTCCGATTTTTTCCCGACTCGATGAAATCGCGCAGCGCGGTCATCGTATTCGTCAACGAAGGCGCACAGCGGCTCGCGCATATCCTGTCCGCTCTGGACGTGCCGAAATTCCGGCTGCTGGGTTATTTCGAAGATCGCAGCCCGGAACGCGTCGGGCATCGCCATGAGGATCGTCCCGTGCTCGGCGGCACCGAGGATGTGGTCGACTACGTCAATCGCCACAGCGTCAACGTGGTATTCGTGGTGCTGCCGCTCGAGGGCGCGGAGCGCGCGACGCATATCGTTCGCCGGCTGGGCAACACCACGGCGTCGATCTTCTTCATGCCGACCTCCCCGCTGTTTCGCAGCGACCAGCTGCAGTTCGCCAATATTGGCGGTGTACCGGTGTTCTCGTTCAGCGACAACCCGTTCTTTGGCGCCGACGGCGTGCTCAAGCGGTTCATGGATATCCTGTTTTCCGCAGGCGTGCTGGTCGTACTGTCGCCACTGTATCTGCTCATCGCCGCGCTGATCTGGGCGACGTCGGGCCGGCCCGTAATGTTTACCCAGGAACGCTATGGCCTCGACGGCCGACGTATTCGGGTCCACAAATTTCGGACCATGCATGCCGCCGAGCCCGATGCCGGCGTGGCTCAGGCCACCCGCGACGACCCGCGGGTCACGTCGGTCGGGCGCCGGCTGCGCCGCATGTCGCTGGACGAATTGCCCCAGTTCTGGGACGTGCTGCGCGGCGATATGAGCGTGGTCGGCCCGCGCCCCCATGCCATCGAACACAACGAAACCTATCGTGGGCTGATCGAACGCTACATGCTGCGCCACAAGGTTCGCCCGGGCCTGACCGGCCTGGCCCAGGTCAACGGGCTGCGCGGCGAAATCCATGAGCTGGACTGCATGGAACGCCGGGTCGAGTACGACCTGCGCTATATCCGTACCTGGTCCCCCGGCCTCGACGTCTACATCATAATGCGCACGATTGCGCTGATCTTTCGCGATCGTGCGGCCTATTGAACTGCGCTACATGCTGGCAGCCTCGCTGGTGGCACTGCCCTGCGGTGCATACCCCGGCGAGCTGCGCCTGTCGCCCTATGTCGAAACCGGCATCAGTCGCGACAGCAACCTGTTCGCCTCCAGCGAAGACAGCCGCGAGGCCGACACGCAGCGCCGCGCCACCGTCGGCGCCGATGCGCGCTGGGGCATGTCGCGCCAGCAGCTGTCGCTGCATGTCGATCTGAGCGAGCTCAGCTACGTCAAGAACGAACGCCTCGATCACAGCGCCTACAAAGGCAACTTCGTTTGGAATTACGAAGTCGGCCATGCCCTGCGGGGCCGGGTCTATTACAACCGTTCGCGCCAGCTCACCGACTTCGAAAACCGCAGCACGCGCGAACAGGATTTCATTCGCCTCGCCAACCCGGGTATCGAGACCACGCTGGTCGTGACGCCGCACTGGCACGTCGTCGGCGGCGTTGACTATCGGACGCGCCAGCACACCCTCGACAGCGAACGCCGCTACGATCGCGACGAGCTCGAATCGCGCCTGGCACTGCGCTTTATCGGCTCACCGCAGGCCAGCCTGACTGCTGGCGTTGAACGTATCGACGGGCGTTACCCCGAGCGCGATCCAAACGACCCGCTCGCCCGCCGCTTCGTGCAGCATGAGCCGTTCGGGCGCCTCGACTGGCAGGTGTCCGGGCTGTCGCGAATTCAGCTGCGCGCCGGCTATGCGCACCGCGATAACCGCGGCGGACAGTCGGAGGATTATTCCGCGCCCACCGCGCGCCTGAGCTATATTCGCGACGTATCGGCGAAAACCCAGCTTCGCTTCACCCTGTCGCAGGATATCTACTCGGCCGACAACATCGATGCCAACGCCCTGCGCAACCGCGGCGCCGAGGTTGCGCTCGACTGGGAATACGGCCCGGCCATCGAGCTGACCGCGCGCGGCGCCTGGAATCGACGCGATTATCAGCAAACGTCGGTGGCCGACGATACCCGCCAGGACGAAGTCCGCAACTACGGGCTGGACCTGACCTGGCGGCCACGGCCACAGCTGGCCCTTATCGCCACCGGCGAGCGCGTCATTCGCGACTCCAGCGAGCCGGCCTTCGACTATCGGGAGTGGATCGGCGGCATCGCGGTCCGGATCACGCTGGATCCGCTGCCGCAGTAGCCGTGCTCAGGCCGGCACGCCGGGTTTGCGTCCACGCAGGGCGTTGATCACCGAATAGAGCAGCGCGCGCTGAAACACCAACGCCAGGGCGGCGTAGACGAGCACGCCGGCGCCTACCTGGACGACCAGCAAGAGCGCAGCCGATGTGCCCGGCACCCACCACCGCGCGACCGCAACCACCGACAGCGCCATGATCGTGGCGTTGGCCAGGCTGGGCAGCACCGAGCGCACAAAGGCGCCCCGGTCGATACCGAACACCGGCCGGGCAACGGTGAGATAGAAGCCCGCCATGGCCGCGGTCGAAACCATGCGCGCCACGCCGATCGCGATCAGCCCCAACGGCGCCAGCAGCCAGAGCGCGGCGGCGACGCAAACCAGCTCCGCGGTCAGGGCCAGACAGCACAGGCGTGCCTCGCCACGCGCGGCCAGCGCCGTCATCAGAAAATGCGTGGTCGCCCCCACACCGGCGGCCAGCGCGAGCCCCGCCGCGATGGGTCCGGCCGCGGCCCAGCGTTCGCCGCCAAGCAAGGCAATGAGCGTTGGCGCACAGGCCGCCAGCCCAAAGAACACCGGCAGCAAGATCATCGAGGTATGCGACACCGTGCTGGCCACCGCGGCCCGCAGGCGCTGCGGTGCATCCTGGGCGCGCACGAAAAACGACATCGCGATGTTGTGGCTTACCGAGGCCGTGGGCCCGCGAACCGGCTCGATGATGCGCAACGCCATGTTCAGATAGCCGGCGCCTTCGAGGCCGAACAGCCGTGCCACAACGCCCTGGAACACGGCATCGCCGGCCTTGTCCACGCAGCGCGCCGCAAAGAACCAGCCGGCCACGCCCGAGAGTTCACCCAGGCCGTCGAGCGACCAGGCCGGGCGCAGGCGGATCGGATTGTCGACGATCAGCCACAGCAGCGTCGCGAAACGCGAGACCAGGCGCACCGCCAGCAGCGACCACACCCCCACGCCCGAGAAGACCAGGGCCAGGCCAACGCCCACGCCGAGCGCATCGCCGGCCAGGTTGGACCAGGCAATTCGAGCGAAGGCCCGGTGGCGGCGTGCCATGGCGGTAAAGATCGCCACCCCCGCATGGGCCAGCAGGATCGGGCTGAAACCGGCGACCAGCCAGGCCAGCGTGACCGTTTCGCTGGTGGCCGGATAGACACGCGCGATGACCGCGGCGGCCGCAAAGCTGGCCGCGATCAGCGCAACCGAGCCGGCCAGCACCAGCGCCAGCGCACCGGCGAAATGCGAGCGCGAAATCACCCGCCGTTGTACCAGCGATTCCTCGAAGGGCGCGGTCACCACGATCGCCAGCAGGCTGACGACTACGATGGTCAGCGAGGCGCGGCCGAATATTTCCGGCGACAGCCAGTAGGCAAACACCACCGTGGTCAGCAGCTTCAACAGAATACGTCCGACGGCATCCGCCAGCGACGACGACAGCCATTTCAGCATGGCGTGACCTGCGTTTTGCGACACGGACGCGCGACAATACGCGCATGACACGCGATCACTGCCTCGAAGAGATAATCGCCGGCCTTTTGCCGACAGGCGCGGTCGTACGCGCGGGGCCGATCGCCCCGGCCGGCGCCCTGCCGCCCGCCGAGGCGGCGCTGATCGAACGCGCGGTCGAGGCCCGGCGTGCCGAATTCGCGAGCGCGCGTACGCTCGCCCGCGCGGCCCTGGCTGCCCTCGGACGACCGGTCGCGGCACTCGGCGCCAGCCACGACGCCGGCCCGGCCTGGCCGGACGACGTGACCGGCAGCCTCACCCATGCCGACGGGGTGGCTGCCGTCGCCGTGGCGTATCGGCATACGATCGGCGCGATCGGTATCGATATCGAAGGCCCGCGCACGCTGGACGCGCCGGTCTGGCCGAGCGTATTCACGGCCAGCGAACGCGCGAAGCTGATCGACGAGCGCGATGCCGTACGCCTGTTCTCGGCCAAGGAGGCGGCCTACAAGTGCCTGGCCGGTCTCGGTCAGGCAACGACCGAATTTCTCGATTTCGAATTGATCGCAGCGGCGGATATCTATCGTCTGCGATTCGTCGCTGTGACGCGACACAGCGAAAATATCGTCGTACGCAGCCGCGTTCAGGGCGAGCGCATCGTCTGTGTCGCCTATGCTCATTCGCCCGCGGGCCAACCGGCCTGAAGCCAGGCGAGAAGCGTCTCGATCAGAATCATGCGCTCGGCGTTGCGGGAAAAGGTGTGATCGGCAGACGGCAGAAAATGCTCCTCGAGAGAGCCGCCCGGATGTACGCCGGCCTGCGCCAACGCCCGGCGTAGCTGCCCGGCATGGTTATAGTAGCTGTGCGTCGCGCCGGAATAGGCATAGAACAGCCGTACCCCGCGTTTGACGAGCATGTCCAGATCGCGGGCCAGCGTGTCGCGCTCGGGCATCTGAAAGAAATCCACGCCCTCGAGCACCGCCCGGTCGGCGTCGGCCGGCGCGCCGAACTTGCGTTCGAACCAGTTCTGCCAGCGTCTTGGCGAGGCCAGCCGATGGGCGACATAGCGCCATTTGAAGCCGGCCGTAATGGCGCCATGGCCATCGATCTGGGCCATGCCCACGACCGCGTCGTTGGCCAGGGCCACCCGATGGGCGTCGTCGGCGCCGCTGCACAGGCCGAACAAGACCACGCCGGACGCGCCGGAACGCGCTTGCAGCAGCTCGGTGGCGGCAGCGCATTCGGCCAGCAGCTCGTCTTCGCGCTCGGCGGCGAGCGGTCGCTGTGGCTTGCGGCTTTCGCCCATGCCGGCATAGTCGAAGCGCAGGCTGGCAAAGCCGGCATCACCCAGCGCCCGGGCCACCGCGACCGACAGCCCGCGTGGACCGACTCGATGCTCGAGCCCCGAGTTGAGAAACAATACCGCGGGGCGCTCGCGCGCCTGCGCTGTATCCGGCTCGCACAACATCCCCACGAGATGAGATTCATGACCGAAATGCAGCGGTGTTTCACGCATCTCAGGCGAGCACCCGGTCGAGCATGGGCTGGGCCGACTGCGGCAGTGCGACTCGACGGTACTGCGCGCGTATGTCCATCCAGTCCATCGCCTCGGGCATCTCGAGAACGTGGCCGCCACGGGCGCTGACCGTATCGATGATCGGCTGGGGCGACTCGCCGGGGCTCAAGGCCAGATCCCAGTCGTCCGTTCGCGTCTCGCCATAGTTCATGAGCTGCACGCGGGCGAGTTCGTCGACCACCGGCGAAGGCCAGTGAAAGCCCAGATACTCGTCGCCGCCACGCTCGGCATGGTGATGGCGAGATGGCCGGTACCGGTTCATGTTATGCGTCTGGCTTTCGTGCATCACCGCGATCTGCTTGAGATAGGTTTCGCCGTCGACCACCGGATCCCAGAACAACAGGCGTCGGCGCTCGCGCGTCTGGGCGCTCGCAGCGGCCGCGATCAATGCCCCGACCCGTACCCCGACAATCCGCACGTGCGACAGCGCGGTGGTGTCGCGCAGCCAGGCAATAGCTTCGCCGGTATTGGCGACCCAGCGCGCCCAGCTGGCTTCGTGCTGGCGACCATGGCTTTCACCGGTACAGGCATAGTCGAAACGCAGCACATGCGCATTGCGCGCGGCCGCCGTTTCGGCGAGCTGCCAGCAGGCCCGATAGGCCCGCATATACTCGTAGCCGATCCCCTGACAGATCAATAGAGCGGTTTCCGGGCCCGGCGCATGCGCTGGCGGCTGATGGTAGGCGCCGTAGAGCGCACCCCCGGCACCGAAAAAGAACGGCTGCATCGCCACCTCAGGACGGCCGCGTCAGGCCCAGGCGCGCCATCAGACCGTCGCGGCGGCTGCCCGGGTCGCCCTCGCCGTCTTTGGTGTCGTCGCCTTGCGGATCCGATTCGGCCGATACTGCGCTGGAGTCCACGCTCGACGGTGGCTGATCAGCGGCCGCCGCCACGGGTTGGGTCGGGTTCGTGCTGGCCAGCCGCATGGCCAGCTGGGCCAGACTGTCGAGCATCATCGCTCGTACCGGCACTTCCACGCCGTGCCGCTCTCGGGCTGCGGCTACCGCGCGTACGGCCAGCAGGGAATGGCCGCCCATATCGATGAACGTATCCTGTGCGCCGGGCGCTATGTCATGGCCGAGGGCCTCGGCCCATAGCGCGGTGACGGCATCCACGGCAGCGGCATCCGCCCACGGGGTCGCCGCCTCGTTGCGCGTCGGCTCGAAAGGGTCAACGAGCGCGTTGCGATCGATCTTGCCGTTGGCCAGGCGCGGCCACGCGCTCTGAACCACGAACTGCTGGGCAACCATATGCAGCGGCAGACGCTCGCGCAGATACCGCCGCAAAGCGGTCGGTTCGACATCCTTATGGCCGACCGCTGGCTTCCACCACGCCACGAGCTGGTCGTCGCCCTCGCCGGCCGAACGTACGCCCACCACGGCTTCTTCGACCGCCGGGTGGGTGGTGAGGGCGGTCTCGATTTCGCCCAGCTCGATGCGATAGCCGCGCAGCTTGACCTGGGTATCGGCACGGCCAATGAACTCGATACGGCCATCGTCGCGCCAGCGACATAGATCGCCGGTGCGATAGCGCCGTGCGCCGGGGCCGCCGTCCGGGTCCGGTATGAAACGCTCGGCGGTCAGCGCGTCGCGGCCGACATAGCCGGCGCTCACACCGGCCCCGCCCACCAGCAGCTCGCCGGTTTCGCCGACCGCGACCGGTCGATCCTGGGCGTCGACAATACAGGCACGCCAGCCGGGGATCGGCGGCCCGATGGTTTGCGGACCGTCGGCGTGGCGTTCCCCCACCGTTGCGAATACGGTCGTTTCGGTCGGGCCATAGCACTCCATGACTCGAGTCATCCCCGGCTGGGCCGCGAGTTTCGCCACCAGATCCCGGCGCAGCGGTTCACCGCCGACGAACACCGTGCGCACGCTGGCCGGCAGTTCAACGTGGCGTAATAGCGCTGCAAAAGCCGACGGCACGCCACTGACGATCGTTGGCGGTGTCGCCAGCGGATTGACCAGCGCCAGCAAATCGTCCACCAGCACGACGGTTTTGCCGCGAGACAGCGGCACGAACAGCTCGAACACCGAAAAATCGAAACAGATCGAGGCCGAGGCGAGCATGCGTTCGATTTCGGCATCGTCCAGCGCCTGTTTCGCCCAGGCCAGAAACGCCATGACGTTACGATGGCGCACCGACACGCCCTTGGGCCGACCGGTCGAGCCCGAGGTATAGATCACGTACGCCTCGCGCTCGCCGTCGACGCCCGGCTCGGGCACCGGCCCGGTCGCAGCCATGGCCGCTTCCAGGCTTAGCGACGGCGCATCGGCCAACGACCGCTCAGGCTGGTCGACCAGGGTAAGCGCGACCGCGCTGTCCTCGGCGGTGAAACGCAGACGCTCGATCGGATAGGTCGGATCCATGGGCACATAGGCCGCCCCGGCCTTGAGCACGCCCAGTATCGCTGCAATCAACGCCGGCGTGCGCGGCGCGCACAGCCCGACGCGATCGCCCGGGCCCACACCGCGCTCGGCCAGTGCGGCCGCGATACGATCGGACGCCTGCGCCAGACCTGCGTAGTCCCAGTCGCCGCTGGCATGGGCGATGGCGATGCCGTTCGGATTAGCGGCCGCTGCCCGGCCCAGTGCCGTCACCAGATCCGCGTTCGTATCGAGCGGCAATGCCGGCGGATTGAAGCGCGCGCCGGGGTCGTCGCGCACCGCCGCACGGACCGGCAGCGTATCGAGAGCCACGTCGATATCGTCAACCACCGCGGCGAGCACCGCCTCGTAGTCGGCCAGCCAGGCGCCCATCATGTCGGCATCGAACAGCGCGGTGGCGTAATCGCAGTCGATCCACCATTCGGCCTCGCCGATTTCCAGATCGAAATGCAGGTCGAACTGGGTCGTGGTCTTGACCGGTTCGTCGAGGGTGCTGGTCAGACCAGGCATGACGGGATGGCCATCATCCGGGGCGCAGTTGAACACGATCTCGGCCAGCGGCAGGCGCGACGGATCACGCGGACCGGGCACCTCGCGCAGAATCTGACCGAAGGTGGCCCCGGCATGTGCGCTCGCGCCGCTGATCATGCGGCGCACCGTGGCGAGCAGATCGGCGAACGAGGCATTGTCGGTCGCGGTGAGCCGTAGCGGCAGCGTCTGCACGCAGTGACCGAAAAGCTCGGTCTGTCCTTCCAGCACCTGCCCGGCGACCGGCATGGCGATCACGATATCGCGCTGGCCGGTCAGGCGCATGACCAGCGCGGCGAAGGCGGCGAAGGTCACGGCATAGCGGGTGATCGAACGCTCGGTGGCAACGGCGGTAACGCGTTCGGTCACCGCGTCCGAAAGGCGATGGCGCAGGGTCGATCCTTCAGCCCGGCGTGGTACCGGACGAGCGCCACGGGTCGGCAGGCTCAGCGGCGGCGGCGGGCTCGCATAAAGCTCGCGCCACCAGGCCAGATCGGGCCCGGCATCGCGGGCGACGAGTGCCTGTACATGCTGTGAGAACGGCACCGCGGCGGGCAGCGCCGGCGGTCTGTGTTCGAGTTTGGCCGCGTACAGAGCGCTCAGGTCGCGGAAGAACAGCATCGACGACCAGCCGTCGCACACCAGGTGATGCAACATCACGCCGACGTCGTAGCGATCGTCGGCGACCCGATGCACTGCCACTTCGGCCAGCGCGGTGCCCGGATCCGATAGGTCGAGTATGCGATCGCTCATGGCGCCGATCGCGGTATCGGCTTCATGCTGCGGCTGCTCACGATCGCGCTGATCGACCCAGTGCAAACCCACAAGCCGCGCATCGCCGGCCCGATACTGGCTTTCGCCGTCCGCCGTAAAACGCAGCGACAGGGCCTCGTGCCTCGCGGCGGCCGCCTCGACGGCAGCCGTGAACGCGGCATGGTCGAGCGAGCCTTTCAGCCGCAGGCGACACACCTGGTTATAGGCCGCGGCCACGTCGGGGTCTACCTGCTGGGCCAGCCAGATCTCGCGCTGGGCCTCGATCAAGGGCATTGCCTCGCCAACCGCCAGGCCATGCGTATCGGCGGCATTGCGATCGGCCGGTGCCGCGCCCGGCGCGCCCGGCAAGGCGCCCGCCTCGACCATCGCCGCCACGCCGTCGAGAATCGCCCGTTCCACGGTGGCGATATCGTCTTCGGTATGCGCTATCGAGAAAAAGCAGTTCTGAGCGGCGTCGCGGACGTACACGCCGTGTGCGACCAGCCACGGCGCCAACAGCACGGCCAAAGGCTGGTCCGGGGGCGTATCGAAACGAAACCAGGACGAAAAATGGCGAATACGAAGCGGCACGCCGCCTGCCTCCATCGCCCGATTGATGCGCTGGGCGAAACCGGCGGTGGCCGCATCCAGCGCCCGCTGGGACGCGCCGGCATCGGTCTCGATCCAGTCGAGTACGACATCGGCGGCCGCCATGGCCAGCGGATGCCGGACATGGGTGCCGGCAAAAAACGTCATGGCTGCTTCGGGCACGGAGTCGTCGTCGAAGCGCCAGCGCCCGCCGTCGATTGCATCCAGCCAGCGGGCGCTGCCGGCCAGCGCGCCGATGGGCATGCCGCCGCCGAGAATCTTGCCGTAGGTACACATGTCGGCGCCGATATCCCAGCGCCGGTTGATGCCGCCGGGCGCACAGCGAAATCCGGTGATCATCTCGTCCAGAATCAACGCCGTGCCGGATTGTGCGGTGATACGTCGAAGCTCCTTAACAAAGGCTTCGGGCTGATGATCCGGATGCCGGCTCTGCACCGGCTCGACCAAAACCGCCGCGATCCGGTCGGCGTGCTCACGCAGAATCGACAGCGACTCCTGGGTGCCGTAGTCCAGCACCATCACGTCGTCGACGCTATGCCGGGCCGCACCCGGCACGCCCGGGCGCGTACGCAGCTGATCGCTGGCCACATGGGCACGGCCGAGCACTTCGTCGAAGGTGCCGTGGTAGTCGCCGGTGAAATACACCACGGTATGCCGCCCGGTGACGGTACGGGCACAGCGCAGTGCGGCCATGACCGCTTCCGAGCCGGTGGTGGTGAAGGTGGCACGCTCGTGTCCGGTCAAGCGGCACAGGCGTTCGGCCACGCGCGGGGCCGAGGGTATCTGCGGGCCCAGTTCGATACCGCGGTCGAGCTGGGCATGTACGGCCTGTCGAACCGCCGGATGCCCGTGGCCGAGAAACGCGACGCCCAGGCTCATGGTGACGTCGATATAGTCGTTGCCGTCGATATCGGTGAGTCGGGCGCCGTCGCTGGCCTGCATGGCGATCTGGTAGGTCAGTCCCTTCCAGTCGCGATGAAAGCCGACCACGTGCCGCGGATCGGCCATGTGGCGCGGCCCGCTTTCTGCCAGTGCACGCGATGACGGCGTGCGTTGTCTCAGGCGCGTGGTCAGTGCCGCGATGAAGTCACGCTGGGCGGCGGTCAGTGTCGTGCCGCTGCCGATCGCCACCGGCTTGTAAGGCCCGAACCGGCCGCTCTGCCCGCTCGACTGGCTGGCCTGGGGGCGGCCGTGCAGGGCCACGGCGGTGCCGGTGTCGCCGCTGGAATGGCTTGGTGCGGCGGGCGGGACGTCGGGTGTTGGCTGGACGACAGGCGTCGCGGCCGGAGCGGCGCCGAGCAGGGCCAGCTGCTGCTGCATCAGCGCCAGCTGCTGTTCGACGATACGGTGGGTATCGCTGCCTGCAGGCGTGTTCGCTGCCTGAGACGAAGACGTCCAGGCTGCCGGCTGCGGCGGTCCCGCAGGCGCCGATGCGCCGGGTACGGTGGCTGGCTGCATCGCCGTGGGCTGTGTCGCCGTCGGCTGGGCGGGTACAGCCTGCGCTGGCGCCGGCTG
>NZ_CAXGSH010000013.1:0-49115 GCF_964012375.1 uncultured Salinisphaera sp. | reverse complement strand
CACGGTGAGGTTGTCGTGGCTGCCGTGTTCGTAGGCCATGTCCACGATGCGTTGCGCCGCGGTTTCCAGCGCATCGCCGTGGCAGGCCACGGTATCGATGAGGGTGGCATCGTCCATGTATTCGTAGACGCCGTCGGTGGCGAGGATGAACACGTCGCCCACGTCGATCGCGAGTCGCTGGTAGTCGATTTCCACCTGATTGTTAATGCCCAGCGCCCGGGCCAGATAGCTTTCATGGCGCGACATGCGGATACGATGATCTTCGGTCAGGCGTTCGAGCGCGCCATCGCGCAGGCGATAGATACGCGCATCGCCGACATGAAACAGATAGGCGCTTGCGGCCTTGAACACCACCGCGCTGAAGGTGCACACATAGCCGCGATCCGCATCTTCGCGATACTGGCTCTGGCGTGTCTGGGCATACAGCCAGGCGTTGATGGCGGTAATGACGCGCTGTGCCGAATTACGAACCGACCAGGCATCGGAGGTGCAATAGTAGTCTTCGAGAAAACTCGACACCGCGGTTTCGCTGGCGATATGGGCCACATCGCTGCTGCTGATACCGTCGGCGATGGCCAGGGCAATGCCCTTGGACTGCAATGCCGTCCCCTCGGGTAGGCGCAGGCCGTGAAAATCCTGGTTGCGCGGTTTGCGACCGGCCTGGGTAGCCTGACCGGCGGTGATGGCAAGCGACGTGTTCATGACCGCATCACTCGCTGGCGCAACGCGCTCGATACGGGATCACGGGGCGAACCGATGGCCCGCCCCGTGAGTTGCCGGCATAAACGCGCGGCGATCAAACGATCTCGCGCCGTGCCTGGGTACGCACGTGGGTGGAATACAGCGTCAGCCCGGTGAGCGAAATGCCGCCGACGATATTGCCCAGCACGGTGGGAATCTCGTTCCAGACGATGTAGTCCCCCAGTGTATAGCTGCCGCCCAGAATCAGCCCCAGCGGGAACAGGAACATGTTCACCACCGAGTGCTCGAAGCCGAGATAGAAGAACACCATGATCGGCATCCACATGGCTGCGATCTTGCCGGTGGCCGAGGTCGACACCATGGCGCCCACCACGCCCATCGACACCATCCAGTTGCACAGACAGCCGCGGATGAACAGCGTCATCCAGCCGCCGAAACCGTGCTCCTTGTAGCCGAGCGTACGGCCTTCACCGACGTGTGCAATCGTCTGGCCGACTTCGTTGACCGGTACGGAAAAGCCGTAGGTGAAGTTGATCGACATGATCACGGCCACCGTGAGCGCGCCGGCCAGATTGCCGAGGAACACCAGCCCCCAGTTTTCCAGCACCCGGGGGATGGTCACGCCCGGGCGCTTGTCCAGCCAGGCCAGCGGGGTGAGCATGAACACCCCGGTGAGCAGGTCGAACTTCATCAGGTAAAGCATGCAGAAGCCGACCGGGAACAGCACCGCGCCCAGCAGCGGGTTGCCCGTGTTCACGGTGATGGTGACCGCAAAGACCACGGCCAGCGCCAGGATCGCGCCGGCCATATAGGCACGCACGATGGTGTCGCGTCGGCCCATATAGATTTTGGATTCGCCGGAATCGACCATCTTCTTGACGAATTCCGCCGGTTCTAGATACGACATGGGTTCTCCCTGAAACGAGGTGACTGCACCGGAATAGAGCGCTGCATCGCGGTGCTACCAGCGCACATAGGGCAGGAACTTGCCGTTCATGACGATCTTCACGCGATCCCCCTTGGGATGTTCTTCGCGCGCCACGTCGATGGTGAAATCGATCGCCGACATGATGCCGTCGCCAAATTCTTCGTGAATGCACTGCTTCACGCCCGGGCCGAATACCGACAGAATCTCGTAGAAACGATAGAGCAGCGGATCGCTGGGGATGGTCTTGTCCATCCATTGCCCTTTCAGAGGGCATTCCTGTAATGCATCGGCGACGTCGTCGCCCAGGTCGAGCACGGCCGTGATCTTCTGGGCCTGTTCTTCGGTCGCCGAGGCTTCGCCCAGGCAGGCAGTGGCCGTCCATACCGGCGCCATGCCGATCTCGGCGGCGATTTCATCCCAACGCAGTCCCTTGGCTTTCTTGGCATCCAGAATGGCCCGGGTCATGTCTTTCTTTTCCACAGTGTTCCCCTTGATGACGTGAGTTTCTGTCGCCCGGGCGTTGTAACGCGCGCCCCGCCGCGTACCGGTGCGACATCGACAGCGCTTACTGCAAGATACTTGCCATACCCGTCGCGATTGGTCGGCGCGACGCCCGGCTGCAAACGACGCGGTCGCAGGGGCGGCGCTGCGCTTGTGGGCCACCGCGCAGGCCGCTACGGTCGTATCATCTGTGTGTCATCGGCTTTTTCGGGGTATCGATAACCTGCATGTATAAACGTCTGGGCGCGGGCATCACGGCCCTGCTATGTGTTGCCACCTGCGTTGCGGCTGCGGCTGCCCTGTATGGCTGGTGGCGTACCGATCACTGGAACGGACTGCCGATCCCACAAATTGCGCTGACGCTGGCCACGGTTCTGCTGGCATGGCTTGCCAGCCGCTGGACCGACCGACTCGCCACCGGCCTCAATGAAGGCCATCGCGTATGGCAGCGCCGTCTGCGGCGCTGGCTCAACGTGGAAGACGGCGAACGCTTTCGCGAAGCCGACCTCGTCGCCGCACTCCTGCATATGGCCATATGGCTGGCCGTGCCTCTGGCATTACTGGGTATCTGGGGGCTGTCCCGCGCGAGCTTCGACATGCTCCGGCATCTGGCCTGGACCGGGTTCAACCTCGGCCAGGTCCAGATCGTGCCGGCCCAGCTCATCATGGGTGCCCTGTTGCTGGTACTGCTGGCCACCGTCATCCGCTGGCTGACCGGGCGCATGGAGAACCAGTGGCTGGCGCGCACGCCCATGGAAACCCATACCCGCGAGGCGGTGGCCACGATTACCGGCTACGTGCTGTTCGTGATCGCGGCCCTCGTGGTGCTCAGCTATGTGGGCCTCGACCTCACCAAGCTGGCGTTCATCGCCGGCGCGTTGTCGGTGGGTATCGGCTTCGGGCTGCAGACGATCGTGAACAACTTCGTCTCGGGGCTGATCCTGTTGTTCGAACAGCCGGTGCGGCGCGGCAACTACATCACCGTGGGCGAAACCGAAGGCTTCGTCCGCCGGATTCGTATTCGTGCGACCGAGATCGAGACGCTGCAACGCACGACCGTGGTCGTACCCAACTCCGAGCTGCTGACCCTGCACCTGAAGAACTGGAACCTGCGCGATCGCTACGGGCGGATCGGCTGTCCGGTCGGCGTGGCTTACGGCAGCGACGTGCGACTGGTGGAACGGCTCCTGTTGGAAGTCGCCGACGAGCACAAGGACGTCATCAGCGATGGGCGTGGCGGCGTGCCGAAACCGGTGGCCCTGTTCCGCGGCTTTGGCAATTCCACTCTCGACTTCGAGCTGCGCTGTTTCATCCGCGATGTGACCCGACGCTTTTTCGTGGTCTCGGACCTGAATTTCGCTATCGACGCCGCTTTTCGCGAACACGATGTCACCATCGCCTTTCCGCAGCTCGACGTTTGGCATCGCAGTCTACCGCCCACCCCACAGCCGCCCGTTGATAGCGGCGACGACGCGCCGGACAACACGCGCCCGGACTGAGCCGGGCCTCGTTCCGTGCCCGGTACCGGCTAGGGGCCGCCCTCAGTCGGGCGGCCGAGACGGATCGGCCCACGCGCGTTGCGAATATTCACCGGCCAGCCGCCCTGCGTGGCCACGATCTCGCCTGCATCGATCAGCCGCGCGGCCGCTGCGCGCACCTCGTCCATATGATCTCGCCACTCGTTCGCCGACCACAGGCCCCGCGCGACTTCGGAAGGACAGATCGTGGCACCGCGCCGACGTGCGTCAACGCCCTCCAGAATGGCGGTTTCGATCGCGTTGTATCCAGAATCGGTCATGCTTAGCGGTGCGGCGCGGCGTCGCCGGCAGGCGCACCCTGGCGTAGACGCAGCAGCAGATCGGCGATCAGACGCTGGTCGTGGCGGCCGGCGAACGTCGTCTCCACGATACGACGCAGCGCCTCGCGCGTTTCACCGTGCCGAGCGACGATCAACGGCAGTTCGGAATCCCGCGCCGAGGGGCTGCCGTGCCAGGAATGATAAAGCGGTGCGAAATAATAACGCTGGGCCGGGTCTTCGCGATCGCCGTTGTGAGCGACCAGGATCAGATCGCCGGCGCGATCACCGTGCGGGCCCACCGTCAGATCGTGCAGCCTTTGCGGCATATCGACATAGTTCGGATGCGGATGGGCGGCCAGATAGTCCGCGATCGGCTGGGTCTTGCCGTGCCCGGTATAGACCTCGAATACCTGTTCGGCGTCGCTGTCGGAGGTCGCGATGCGAACCAGGATCATGTCCAGCGTATCCCGCATTTCCGGTACCAGCAGGCCGTCTTCGTTGTTGCGATAGAACGCCTCGGCCGCGGTTTCGATATCCGCGGCGCGCGCGGGCTGGGTCCAGTCGCAGGGCGTATCGCGGGTGGCACAGGTGGTGCGATCGGCCACGTATACATAGGCCAGCGCGCCCTGGTAGGCGATCACGGCATCGAAGAATACGTCGTCATCGATATCCAGCGCATAGGGACGCAGGGTAAAGCCGGCGGCTTCGAGCACGTTGGGCGGCTCGCCCGCGCCGTCGGTCGAAAGCGAGTGCGCGTCGTCGTGCAGCACGCCGGTATGGCCGTGGTCCGAGGTGATCACGATATAGCGATCGTCGAGCTCGCCGGCCTCTTCCAGCGCTTCGTAGAGGTCGGCCATCATCGGCTCGAGGCCTTTCTTGAGGTAGTCGCGGCGCGAAACGTCCGGGTCCGCGTCGGTGATATGGGCGTAGTGATCCAGCCCGGGCAGATAGATCGTGATGACATCGGCGGCCGGTTCGTCCTCGATGAGGTCGTCCATGTTCTCGATGACCTCGGCGTCCAGCTCCTCGAACAGCGATAGCGACTGCGCGCCGGTGAGCTGGCCGGCCACATGTTCGGCGAACAAACTCTGAAAGGCATCCAGCATGGCCGTACGGTCGGTGAGGATCAGACGATCGGCACCGCGATAGAACTGATGCATGCCTACCCAGATGCGCGCACCCGGGTCGGTTTCGCGCAGGCGTTCATAGATGGTCGGCACTTCCAGCAGATCGTTCGCATAGCCGTCGGTATAGATCTTGAATACCTGCGTGGCTTCGGGAATCGTCACCGGCACGGGCGCGGCATACTCGCCGGTCGCACGAACAAAGTACTCGTTGCCGGCCACGCCGTGCTCGGCCGGATTGGCGCCGGTGACCGTGGTGGCCCAGGACACGGCGGTCGATGAAGGCAGCACGCTGACGATCGAGTCCTCGAACCAGGCATGGGCGAACTCGTGGCTGCCCTCGTCGCCCAGCAGGCGCGCCATCTCGGGCAGCTCGCCGGCGCGCAGCATGTCGTAGAGCAGGGGCCGATCGATGCCGTCGATGGCCACCAGCAGCAGCTTGGGCGCCTCGCGGGCGGCCGGGCGTGCGTCGGCATCCGTGTCGCGTAGTTCGACCTGTTCGCCCGCCACCCAGAACTGGGCGGCCTGCCAGGCGCAGCCGCTGGCCAACACGGCCGCACAAGCACCCAGTACCAAGCCCGCGGCACGTGCCCGCCGACTGTTTGCTATTCCCACGCTCTGACTCCTTGTTTGCGCTGCTCGCGGCAACGCGGCTTTGCCCACGCGCAGCGGGCCACGCCCATTTTCGCGCGCTAAAAATAAACGAAACGGCGCCGCACCGCCTGCGTTTACGCCCAGATCGCCGCGCTGTCGGCCGACGCGGTCATTGGCCTGTACATGCTTGACGCCGTACTAACACCGGCCGTCGCAGAGTAGCGGCTCCTACGAGGCAAGTGGTCGACCGGGACATATCGCAGGCCACGAAAAAGGAGTTGTTATGCCCTTATTGTGGATGTTCGCGGGGCTGTTGGTCTTTGTGACCGGCTCCATGTTCTATGTGTACCGCCTTCGCGGCAACGTACGATACGACAGCTTCAAACAGTATCTGCGCAAGGGCTGGCCGATTTTCAGCCCGCTCAACTGCCTGTTGTACCTGTTTACCGAGCCCCGGGCGCAAAAGCCGATCGCCGATACGGCGCGCTTTCCCGAGCTGGACGTGATTGCCCGCAACTGGTCGGTGATTCGCGAAGAAGCCCTCGCCCTGTATCGCAGCAACGCCTTCGAAGACACCCAGTCCACCGAGTCGGCGGCCTATTACGACATCGGCTTTCGTACCTTCTACAAATACGGCTGGCGCAAGTTCTATCTGCGCTGGTATGGCACCACCCACAACTCGGCCCAGCGTCTATGCCCACGGACCACGCGCCTGCTCGAAGGCGTGTCCTGCGTGAATGGCGCCATGTTCTCGGTGTTACCGGCCGGTTCCAAACTCACGCGTCATGCCGACCCGGCGGCCTGTTCGTTGCGGTATCACCTGGGCCTGGCCACGCCCAATGACGACGCCTGCTATATCAATATCGACGGCGAGGATTATTCCTGGCGCGACGGCGAGACGCTGCTGTTCGACGAAACCTATCTGCATTACGCCCATAACGATGCCGAACAGGATCGCGTCATCCTGATGTGCGATGTCGAGCGGCCGACGCGCGTGGTCGGCCCGGTCGTGAATTTCTTCTACAAGGCCATCATGCGGGCCACGCTCGTGCCCAACACCGCCGAGGACAAGCGCGGCCTGGCCAACCGGGTATTCGCAGGCCTCGCGCCCGTGTTGGCGAACACGCGCGAACTCAAGCACACGCATCCGGCGCGTTACACCACCATCAAGTACTGCGTAAACGCCACGCTGGTCGTGCTCGCCGGCGGACTGCTGCTGGGCGCCTGCATGGCCGTGTATTCGCTGGGCACCGCGCTTGCCTGATCGCCGCGCCGGTACCGGCCGGGGCCGGCCGGGCGCGCCCGATATGGGCGCGGGCTGAAATCCTGCGTCGATGCGCGAGCGAATACGGGCCGGCGTGCTCGTTCGAGCCACGCTGCGGTCATAATGGGCGATACACCCCATAGCAAGGGCGAACGTCGCTTGCGGGAGACGCCTGGCACGGATTTCGCTAACTGACAGCTGTCGTGAGTGAAAACCGGATCGGGCGCTTCAAGCATCGCGGCGCCCGTACCGTTACCGCGGAGTCCGCGTACGTGAAACGCATCGAATGCTAGAAAGTCTGGATACCCCGGCCGGGCGCTGGGCGCTGGCGCTGTGTACGGGCGCCGCCTCGGCGATCGTCGTGACCATCGTCTATGTCCTGCTGATCAAGGTCGCCTATCGGCTGACCCTGCGGCATACCGTCGCCCGGGAATTCCTGCGCCAGTGCGACAAGCCCGGCGCGGTGGTGGTGTTCTTCCTGACCCTGCAGGCGGTCTGGCATGCCAGCCCGGACGATATCCCCTGGATCGCGGCCATTCGGCATATGAACAGCCTATGCCTGATCCTGGCACTGACCTGGGCCGCGCTCTGTGCGATCACGGCCATCGGCGATCTCATCGTCAGCCTGAACCCGGCCGTGGAAGGCCGGCACCACTCGGCGCGCAAGCTCGAAACCCAGGCCCGTTTTCTCACCCGCGGCCTGACGGTGCTGGTGGCGATCATCGGTATCTCTACCGCGCTGATGACCTTTCCCTCGATTCGCCAGCTGGGCACCAGCCTGCTCGCCTCGGCCGGTATCGGCGGCCTGATCATCGGTTTTGCCGCGCGGCCGGTGCTTTCGAACCTGCTGGCGGGCTTGCAGATCGCGTTATCGCAGCCCTTTCGGATCGAAGACGTACTCAAGTTCAAGGACGAATGGTGCTGGGTCGAGGAAGTGACCATCACCTATGTCGTGCTGCGCACCTGGGATTTGCGCCGCCTGGTGGTGCCTTTGCAGTGGTTTATCGAAAACCCCTTCGAGAACTGGACGCGCCGGCCCACGAGCCTGATGGGCACGGTATTCATGTGGCTGGACTATCGCATGCCGGTGCCGCCGCTGCGCGCCGAGTTCGAACGCCTGCTCAAAGCCGACAGCGCCTGGGACGAACTCATCGGCACCACCCAGGTGGTGGAGGCCGGCGAGCACGCCATGCAAATACGCTTTTTGATGAGCTCGAACGATTCCATCGCGCTGTGGCATCTGCGCTGTCGCATGCGCGAGGCGCTGCTGGATTTCGTGCAGCGCGACTATCCGGACTATCTGCCGAACGTGCGTGCCCGTATCAACGAAGACGAAGTGCCCGAGCCGTCACGCCCACCCGAGCCGACGCCCGATCAGGCCTGATCAGCCCTGTTCGACCTGCTCGGCCGCGATCTGGCGCAGGGCATCGGCCAATGTCTCGGGCGGCTGGGCGCCGGCCAGCAGATACTTGTGGGCGACGATGAACGACGGCACCGACGATACGCCCAGCGACTGCCAGTAGCCGATTTCGTGTTCCACCTGCTCGGCATAGGCATCGCCGGCAACGATTTCGCGGATGCGCCCGCCATCGAGCCCCAGCGATTCGCCGATCGTGGCCAGCAGCGCTGGGTCCGTGGGGTTTTGCGCGCGACCGAAGTAGGCCTCGAACAGCGCCCGGTTGAACGCGGCGTCGCAGCCCTGCTCCTTGGCGTACGCCAGCACGCGATGCGTTGCGAACGTGTTCCACGAACGGCGCTCGAGCGCCTTTTCGAAATTCAGCCCCAGTTCGTGTGCCGCGGCGGTGATCTCATGCTGGGAGGCTTTCATCTCGGCCTCGCTACGGCCGTATTTCGCGCTCAGATGCTCAAGAATATCGCGGCCCTCGGCCGGCACGTCCGGATTGAGCAGAAACGGATGCCATTCGACTTCCACCGCGAGTTCATCATTCAGCAGCGCCAGCGCCTGCTGCAGGCGCGCATCGCCGATGGCACACCAAGGGCAGACCACATCGGACACCAGATCGATCTTGAGCGTTTGCATCGCTCGGCTCGTGACAGGATTTATGTACGGATAGTGCCGTTGCTTACGCCGGTTTCAAGCCGGTAGCCGCCGCGATAGCCGCAGCTAGCCGCGGCGTCTGCCGGCGGTGTCGTCGTCCGTGCCGCGCGACGCCGTGCTCTGCTGGAACTGCACCGCCATCGTGAGCGCACTCTCGCAAAACGCCATGACCCGCTCGAAATCGGCCTGGGGCAGCTGGCGCGCGGCTTCGTTGCCGCGATAAATATTCATCCACTGGCGATCGCGTTCGACCATGCCGGGCAACCGGCCCACGCCCCAGTCCTCGGCCAGAGCCCACAGACGCGGGTTGAAACCACGCACCAGCTGGATGAGAAACGGAATCGGATCGTTGCGGGCCAGCAGCGATGTCAGGCGCAGGATGAGATCGAACGACACCGTCGCCGAGCCCTGCTCCATGGCCTGGAGCACGGTCTTGTCCTCGACGTCCAAAGCGTTGGCGAGTTCGTCGAGCGACAGCCCCGCGGTCTGGCGGGCATCCTGAATCGCCTCGCCGGCGCGTTTCATCCAGGCGCGCTGCTCGTCGGACAACAGCCGCCGCTGGGCGCGATCGAGAATGATGGTGCGCCCGATATCCAGCGTCAGCCCGCCCACGCGGCGGGTGAGCGCGCCCAGCGCCTTCTTCGACAGGCTGCCGCTGAGGCTCGCGAACTGCCCCAACAGATTGCTGCGTGCGCTTTCGCCTTTGTCTGCCATACGATTCGACCATCCGCGGCTGTATTGCAGCGCTGATCATGCACGCCCGGCGTGCGGTGCGCGAGTCGAAGCGAGCGCGTTGTCGATTCATCGGGCAAAGCGGTCGAGCTAATCGAGGTTTCGAGCCCACTACGAAAACGCCGGACTTTCGATCCTCGAATCAGACCCAATCGACGGCTTTTGCCAGATCGGCAACGAAACGCGCGTATTCGCTATGGTTCGCCGCAGCCGCGCCGCGGCGCAGCAGATAGGACGGATGCACGGTCAGCAGATAGCGCCGACCGTCGTGGTCGATGAACCGGCCGCGATCACGGCTGACGCGCACGTCGGCACCGAGCAGCGAGCGCCCGGCGGTGGCGCCCAGGCAAATCACGAGCTCCGGCGCCACCAGGCCGATCTCGGTGTCCAGCCAGGGGCGACAGGCCATGACTTCGGTTTCACTCGGGGTGGCATGCAGGCGCGTCTTGCCGCGTGGACTGAATTTGAAATGTTTGACGGCGTTGGTCAGATACACCCGCTCCCGCGCGATCCCGGCCGCTGCCAGCGCGCGATCGAGCAGCTGGCCGGCCGGGCCGACGAACGGCCGGCCGGCAAGATCTTCGCGATCGCCGGGCTGTTCGCCTACGAGCATCACGCGCGCCTGGGCCGGGCCTTCCCCGAACACGGTCTGGGTGGCGGGCTGCCAGAGCGGGCAGCTGCGACAGGTCGTCGCCTGCAGGGCGAGGCGCTCCAGCGAGGCGGGCGCGCTGGCTTCAACCGCCGCGGCATTGTCGGCGTCCGGGCTTGCCGGGCGCGGCCCGCAGCGCAGTTCGTCGCTGTGCCTGCGGTTGGCCTCCATGGCCTGCACGCGCCGGTCCGCATCGCGCAGAAGCGATGGAATGAGATGCGCCTCGGGCATGTTCTTCCAGTACTTCTGCGGCATTTCCGACTGCATCGCGCGAATCTTGACCCGGGCGGGGTTGAATATGCTGCGGTAATAGGTCTGCCAGGCAGCCTCCAGCCGATCGCCCTCGGGCGCGGCCGACTTGTCGGTGCCCGGCGAAAACCAGACATCGCCCTCGCCTTCCCAGTGCGCGCAGCCGAACGGGGTGAGAATTGACCAGCGCATGTTGGCGAATCGGCGTTTGAAAAAGCCGCTGACGTACTCGACGATGAAATGCTCGGGCTCGAACCAGGCGACATAGCGCGGCTCGGCATCGGCAGCGCCCGGCTCATCGACTTCGCGAAAACGAACGAACGCCTTCATCTTGTGCACGTCGCGCCGTACGGCCTTGGCATAGGCCCTGAGGCGCACCACGTCGCGATCGCCGCTGAGCTGCAACAGATGGCGTTCGCCGTGGGTCAGCCGCCACAGCAGCCGATACAAAAGCGCCCAGCGATCGTCGTCAACATGGCAGGCCACCGCGCGGGCCTGGTCGACGAAGGCCCTGGGCACCCGCCCCGCCGGCCGCGCTGCCGGCTTGTCGGCAGGCACCGAGACTTTCGTATCCTGTGATTCCGCGCTCGGCTGCCACCAGACGCGCTCCGGCGGCATATCGTCGGCCAGCAGCTGGCGAGCCCGGCCCTGCCAGCCGGCGAAATCCGGCGAGAACCTCGCCACCACCTGATCATCGGCGGTCGAGGCGGAATCGAATAGCGAAACCTGGAAACTCATCTAGAAATCGAAGGCCTGTTGCGCGGCGCGTGCGGGCACAAAGCGGGCCCGCAGCACGGCACTGGGCGCTTCGGACAGGGCCGGGCGGTGATTGGCGCAAACCACGAACGGCATGGCTTTCTTGACGCTGGCCTTCAATGCCACGAGATCTTCAAGACGTATCTTCTGCCAGCGTCGAATCTTGAGCAGCTTTTGTACCGATTTGACGCCGAGGCCGGGTACTCGCAGTAGCTGTTCGCGTGGGGCCCGGTTGAGATCCACCGGAAAATAACCGCGGTTGCGCAACGCCCAGGCCAGCTTCGGATCGACATCGAGATCGAGCATGCCTGCGGCCGCCAGATCGTCACTGCCGGCCGTTATTTCGTCGTGGCCATAACCATAGAAGCGGATCAGCCAGTCCGACTGGTACAGCCGGTGTTCGCGCATGAGCGGCGTACGCCGGGCCGGCAGCTTGGCCGAGGCATCGGCAATAGGCGAAAAGGCAGAGAAATACACCCGCTTGAGCTTGTAGGCGGAGTACAGATTCGCCGTGGTGGACAGGATCTGGGCATCGGTGGACGGCTCGGCACCCACGATCATCTGCGTGGACTGACCGGCGGGCGCGAATCGGGGCGCGGCGACTCGCCGCGGCGACAGACTCGACGTTCGACGCGCCTCGCGCCGGCTGTCGGCATATTCGTCCTGGCGCGCCCGGATACGCGCCATCGACAGCTTGATGGTTCGATGATCCTTTTCCGGCGCGAGATCGGCAAGCGCGATCCGCGTGGGCAATTCGACGTTGATCGACAGCCGGTCGGCATAGGTGCCAGCATCGGCGAGCAGCTGGCCGTCGGCGTCCGGAATGGTCTTGAGGTGGATATAGCCACGAAAATCGTGGTCGATACGCAGCCGGCGCGCGACTTCCACCAGCTGGCCCATGGTGTAGTCCGGGCTCTGGATCACCCCCGAACTCAGGAACAGGCCTTCGATATAGTTGCGCTTGTAGAAGTCCAGCGTCAGGCGCACCACTTCGTCGACCGTGAAGCGCGCCCGTGCCACATTCGACGAATTACGATTGATGCAGTAGCTGCACTCGTAGACGCAGAAATTGGTCAGCAGGATCTTGAGCAACGAAATACAACGCCCGTCCGGCGCATAGGCATGGCAGATGCCCGAGCCTTCGCTCGAACCAACGCCCTTGCCGTCCAGCGAGTGTCTCCGGCGGGTGCCACTCGACGCACAGGAGGCATCGTATTTCGCGGCGTCCGCCAGGATTTCGAGTTTCTTGAGCAGCTCCATAGCTGTAATAATATACAGCTATGGCCCGTTTGGATTCACGGCGCGGCTATTTTCTCAAGCCGCGCCGGCCCGCCGGCGCGCCCGTCGCGCACCTCAGGCGTTCGCTGCGTCGGCCACGCGCGGCCGCTGGCCACAGACGGCGTCCCCTGCGGGCACCTGGCCGCCAAGCAACTGTGCCGCCAGAGCCTGCAGGCAAAGCAGCGAAAGATACTGTTTACGCTCGCCCACGCCCACCGACGTCAGACAGTGATGCCGCTGGGCCAGCGTCGGCGCGGCCTTGTCGCTGCCGCGTCGATGCACCTGCAGACTGTCGGCCGGGGCTTCGATGTATTCGATATCGCGCGCGACATCCACCATGAACCCGATGCGCCCGGCCGGTACGGCCACAACCAGCACCTGACATTGCGCGTTTGGCGGGTTGTCTCGGCCGAGCAAACGGCGCAGATCAACCAGGGTGACGAGCTCGTCCAGATGCCGGAATACGCCTTCGAACACGCCGGCACCGCCCAGCGGAGAATATTTTTCGGGCATGGCCAGTACGGCCTCGAGCTGATCCATGAAGACCACGAACTCGCCGGCCGCTTCGAAGTGCAGGAAGGCAAAGCGCCGCCACGCCACCGCGCTGCGCTCGCGCTGCTGAACGTCCTGGTTGAGCTCCGCGTGCACGCGCGCGATGTTGGTAAGCGTTTCCTGCGCGAATAGCGCGGTGTGGGAGAGCATCAACGCGTCCGGCATGTCCGGGCGCGACAACAGACCGGACACGATCGTATCGCCCCGCTGTTCGGCCGGCCCAGCCAGGGGCAGACAATCCTGCGGCTGATAATCGACCATGCTCAGAATATGATCGACGGCCAGAGCCAGATTGCCCTGCCCTGTATCCAGAATGACCATCTGTTCGGGCACGCGCTTGGAGGCTGGCTGCCCCATGAGCAGAAGAGCATCGAATACCGGCACGATATCGTTACGTAACCGATGGTTGCCCAGGTACCCGGCGATAGCCACCGCCGGTTCGGTTAGCGTATGACAATCCGCGATCTCGCGTACCACGTCGGCATCGATCGCAAGCGTCATCGCGCCCGCACTCGCCACCACTGCACGCTGGCGGGTGGTCGCCCGCGCATAGTTGCCGGTACGCGCAGCGCGCGCGCTGCGCCCCGCTTCGTCGCTGACATGCACCATGCCTTCGATCGCGAGCATGGCCTCGATATCGAGCACATAGATGGGCCGATCACTGCCCGAGCGGCAGAACACGCGATTGGCGAACAACCGGACCGCGTCATCGTCGCGATCCAGCGTATTCAGCCGCTCGTCGTCGAGCGTGATGACATCGCCAACGCGATCCACGACCACGCCGAAGCGACGCCCCTTGTTGGCCAGCACGGCCACGGTATGGCCACTCTCCGGCGCAGCCGGCTCTCGGGCGAGGCCGAGCATGCCAGCCAGATCCACTGCTGGAACCTGGACGCCACGCAGGGTGAAGCTGCCCATCATCCAGGCCGGCGTGCGGGGCATGGGCGCCGGCGGCTGGCCCAGCGATACGACCTCGCGCAGCGAAGCCACATCAAAAGCGACTTCGCTTTCCCCGGCCCCGAGAATGCCGAATTTCTGGGTGCTCATCAGCCTGCGTTGACCGCCTTCAGTCGGGGCGGCTCGGCGCGCTGCGTGCGTTGGTCGCTGCGAACGTTGTCGCGGGTGGAATCGGTAAGCTCGCGAATCAGCCCGTCTACGCGGTCGGCCGTGCTCAGCTGACTTTCGGTCGTGGTTGCGATTTCCTCCACCGAGGAGGTCGTCTGTTCCACGCCTTCGGCAATCCGCCCGAACGCGTCGTGGGCCACGCGAATGACGTTGTTGCCGCTATCGATACGCTTGAGCGACTGGCTGATGAGTCGATTGATCTGGCGGGTGGCGTCGGCCGACTTCTCGGCGAGCTTTCGCACCTCGTCGGCGACGACCGAAAATCCGAGCCCGTGTTCGCCGGCCCGTGCTGCCTCGATGGCGGCATTGAAGGCCAACAGGTTGGTCTGCGAAGCGATTTCGCCGATCACCTTGACGATTTCCTCGATATCTTCGGAGGATTTCTGGATCGCGCCCATGGCTTCGGTGGAGTTTTCCAGCGCCTTGACGCCCTGGGCCGCTTCGCGCTGCGTCGTGCGCGCCATTTCCCGCGTCAGCCGCGTGTTCTCCACGATCGAGGCAATCGAGGCATGCAGTTCTTCCACCGCGCCACGCATCGCTTGCGACTGCTGCTGGATATGCTCTTCGCGCTCCACCTGTTCGGTGATGTCGGTAGCGAACTTGACCACCTTGTAGGGCTCGCCGTCGGCGTCGAAGATCGGATTGTAGGTCGCCTGAATCCAGATCCGCTGGCCGAAACGGCCGATACGCATGAAGCGGTCGCTTACATACTCGCCGCGGGCGAGCGTCTGCCAGAAATCGCGATAGGCACCGCTGGCGACATAGGACGGATCACACAGCAGACGATGATGCTGACCGATGAGTTCATCGCGCTGATAGCCCAGCGTATGCAGGAAGTTGTCGTTGGCGGTCAGGATATAGCCCTTGAGATCGAACTCGATCACCGCCTGCGAACGGGCAATGGCGTTGACCTTGCCTTCGAACTCGGTGTTGCGATGCTTGTCGTCGGTGATATCCGTGGCGAACTTGACCACCTTGTAGGGGCGGCCATGCAGATCGAAAATCGGGTTGTAGCTGGCCTGCAGCCAGATTTCGCGCCCGCCCCGGGCCACGCGTTTGAACTGGTCGGCGATGTATTCACCGGCCGCGAGCTTCTTCCAGAGCAGCTTGTAGTCCTCGCTGTCGGCGTAGTCCTCTTCGCAGAACATGCGGTGATGCTTGCCCACTATTTCGTCGAGCCGATAGCCGACCACGTCGCGGAAGTTCTTGTTGGCCGTGATGATCGTGCCGTCGAGGTTGAACTCGATCACGCCCTGGGCGCGGTCGATCGCGGCGAACTTGCCATCGGCCTCGGCCTGCGCCCGGCGCTCGTCGGTGATATCGCTGGCGAACTTGACGATCTTGGTCGGCCGTCCGCGCGCGTCGAGAATCGGGTTGTAGATCGCCTGCAACCAGATCTCCTGGCCATCCCGCGTGAGGCGTTGAAATTCGCCGGACACGAATTCGCCGCGAGTAAGACGCGCCCACAGATTGCGGTAGTCCTCGCTTTGCGCATATTCCAGGTCGCACAGCCGGCGGTGGTGCTCGCCGACGAGTTCGGCTTCGCTGTAGCCCATCAGGGTAAGGAAGTTAGCGTTGGCCTTGAGCACGTTGCCATCAAGATCGAACTCGATCACCGCACGCGAACGATCGATGGCCCGCAACAGGCTATGGGACTCGGCTTCTTGCATCTTCTGTGCCGTGATATCGGCCGCGAACTTGACCACCTTGTACGGCCGGCCATCGGCGTCCAGCACCGGGTTGTAGCTGGCCTGCAGCCAGATTTCACGCCCGTGCTTGTCGAGCCGGCAATATTCGCCGCTCATGAACTCGCCGCGCGCAAGCGCGCGCCAGAATTCGCGATAGGCCTCACTCTCGACATAGGCGTTTTCGCAGAACAGCCGATGATGACGACCGCGAATCTCGTCCAGCGTATAGCCGGTGACGGCCAGGAAATTCCGATTGGCATCCAGGATGATCCCGTCGAGGTCGAACTCGATCGCTGCCTGCGAACGATCCAGCGCGCTGAGCTTGCTGGCATGCTCCGCGCTGATCTGTTTTTCGCGCGTAATATCGGTGGCCAGCTTGATGATCTTGATGACATCGCCGGCCTCGTCGCGGATCGGGTTGTAGGTGGCACTCAGCCAGACTTCCCGGCCGTCCTTGGCCACCCGTCGGTATTCACCGCTATCGAAATGGCCGCTGCCGAGCCGCTCCCAGAATTCGGCATACTCGGGCTGCTCGACGTCTTCGGCCGTGCAGAACATACGATGATGCTGCCCGACGATTTCATCAAAGCTATACCCCAACGTTTCCAGGAAATTGGCGTTGGCGTTGAGCACGAGTCCTTGTGCATCGAACTCGATCACGGCGCTGGCCTGACCGATCGCGTGACGGAGCGCCTCGAGTTCGGCTGTCGCGACAGTAGAAGAATCAGTCATGTAAGTCCGCCTGTGTTGATAGGGCAGTAAAGTGTTCTGACGACGCACAAGCCGACCGAAAACCGCTCGATCGCGCTACGACACCGTTGGCATACAAATCGGCGCGTCGGCCCAAAACTTTATTGCCGGGCGGCACCGTGGCGAGGTCGCGATAACGACCGCTGCGGTGACTTACGGCCGCCGCTTGCGCGGCTGTTCTGGCCACGTCCAGCCGATACGCCGGCGCTCGACATGCGCTAGCATTCAGGCATGGCAACGAATGCAGAAACCGCTGCGGCCCCCACCAGCATCGACGAGGTCGTGGCTTCGGTACACGACACCGTTGTCGCCACCTGGGGCGACTTCGTCGCACACCTGCCGTTCATCGGGATATCGCTCGCGATCATCGTGCTGACCTGGCTCGGGGCCTGGCTGAGCACGCTGTTCGCTGCGCGTCTGGCCGGCAAACGAACCCGCCCTTCGCTGCGTCGCCTGATCGATCGACTGCTGTCGCTGGGGATCTGGGCGCTGGGGCTGACGCTTGCCGCCGTCGTGGTGTTTCCCGGCCTGTCGCCGGCAAAGGCGCTCGGCGGTCTGGGGCTGCTGTCGGTGGCCGTGGGCTTTGCCTTCAAGGACACCTTCGAGAATTTCTTTGCCGGCATGCTCATGCTCTGGAAATACCCCTTCGAAAGCGGGGATTTCATCGAAAGCGGCGAGATCATGGGCCGAGTGGAACGGGTCAACGTCCGGGTGACCCATATCCGCCAGGTGACCGGCGAACTGCTGATCGTCCCCAATGCGAGCCTGTTCAAGAACTCGGTGCTCGTACTCACCAATCAGCCGGTACGCCGTATCCATGTCGCCACCGGCGTGGCCTACGACGAGGACCTGGGTGTCGCACTCGAGTTGATCGAAACCGCCGTGCGCGCCTGCGAGAGCCGGGTCAAGGATTACCCCGTACAGGTCTTTGCCACCGGCTTTGGTAGCAGCAGCATGGATATCGACGTGAGCTGGTGGTGCGATTCGACGCCGCTGGGTACGCGCAAATCACGTAACGAAGTCGTGGTGGCGATCAAGGCGACCCTGGATCAGGCCGGTATCGAAATTCCCTACCCCTATCGCACGCTGCATTTCAGGGGGCCGATCCCGGTCGAAAACGAGCCCTCAACGCCCGGCTGAAGCTTCGGCGCAAGCGCCGATACAGAAAAGTGCCACCGGTCGCAGCGGCGCCGGCAGTGCCAGCAGATCAGCCAGACGGCGGTCGTCGAAGCCGGCCACGATAACGCCATCCAGCCTTTCGGCCAGCGTGGCCAGATGCATGTTCTGCAACACTGCGCCCGCTTCGATATGCACGTAGCGTTCACCGCGCCGGCCGTCGGGCTGCTGATCCACAAAATGCGCGTTCGCCGCATCATAATCAGCGGCCACGACCAGCACCGCCGCCGCGTGTTCCAGCCAGGCATCGTCGGCCAGCGAAGTCTCCCTTAGTGCTTCGGGCGAAATTGCTTTCAGCCATTCGCCAAGCCGCGCGTCGGGCGTATCGAGCGCGTACAAACCGGGTTTCGAGGCTTCCAGCCGCTGGACGACCGCAAACAGACGTAGCGGATAGAGCCCATGCGCCGACGGCGCGTTGCGTTTGCCCGAGCTCGAGCGCCCCTGTGCGCAGTGGACGATACGCTCGAGCGCTGCCCGGCTGATGGGTGCATCGCTGTATTCACGGACGCTGTGCCGGCACGCGATCAGCGTGTTCAAGACAGCCCGTGGGTCCGACGGTCGAGTGGTCACTGCTTGCGAAAACGGGGCCGACGACCGGCCCCGTTTGTTGCGCTCTGCGTTCTGCGCCCTAGGCGAGGAAGCCGATCAGCGCTTCGTTGAACTCGTCGGCGTGCGTGGCGTTGATGCCGTGCGGGCCGCCTTCGATGAGCTTCAGCGAACTGTCGGCGATGGCGTCCACAGAACGCTTGCCGCTGACCTCGAACGGCACGATGCCGTCCGAATCGCCGTGGATGATCAGCGTGGGCACATCGAATTTCGCCAAATCGTCGCGAAAATCCGTGCGTCCGAATGCGGCGATGCAGTCCAGTGTGCCCTTGGGCGAGGCGAACCAGGCAATGTTGCGATGGTACTGGCGATTGGCGTCGCTCACGAGCAGCCCGCCCTGTTCGGTGGAGAAGAAGTTGCCGGAGAAGTCTTCGAAGAAGGCCGGCCGATCGCTCTTCACCCCGTTCTCGAAGTCGGCGATGGTGGCATCGTCCAGACCACCGTCGGGATTATCGTCGGCCTTGTAGAGGTAAGGCGGCACCGCGGCGGCGAGTACGGCCTTGGCCACGCGATCGCTGCCATAGGTACCGATATAGCGGGCGACTTCGCCACCGCCCATGGAGAAGCCGACCAGCGTCATGTCGGACAGGTCCAGATGTTCGACCAGCCTGTTCAGATCGCGGGCGAGCGTGTCGTAGTCGTAACCGCCGAACGGCTGCGACGATTTGCCGAATCCGCGCCGATCGTAGGTGATGACTCGATAGCCGGCGTCGACGAGCGCCGGCACCTGGTTCTCCCAGGAGCGCCCGGACAAGGGCCAACCGTGGATGAGCACCACCGGCTTGCCGCTGCCCACATCCTCGTAATACAGCTCTACCGGCGCATCGTTTTCGCGATCGACTTCAATAAATGCCATAACGCGTTCTCTTGTCGAATAGTCATTCAAGAACATGGGTCGACGCAGGCCCGAGACAAGTGGCGCCCGGGTTGGCCACAGCGGCTAACGTAGCCACGTGTCCCGTACTCACCCATTCGGCTACCGTGGCCAACCCGGCATAAAGACAGCTGCCTGCGTCAGCTGTTTCCAACGCCATCGAAGGCTAAACGCCGGCAGCTGTGCGTTTTTATTTTCAATGGCGTCGCGGGCGGCGGCCGTGGCGCGCGTACGTTCGCACACGCGCATCATCAGCCCGAAAAATTATCCATCGTCAGGCCGGGTTGATAGTCTTGCCCGCCGTCTCGATTGCCTTGCGCACAATTCAATGTCCGATTCACAGCCGCGTCCCATTCCCAACGCGCGCGTTTCTGCCCGCGCGATCTACCAGACCATTCGCCGCGACGGCGAAGAAGAAATGGCCCGGCCCATGGGCTCGTTGTGGTGGTCCGGCGTGGCGGCCGGCATCGCGATTTCCACATCGGTAATTGCCGAGGGCCTGCTGCAAACCAGCCTGCCTGACAGCCCCTGGCGGGAACCGCTGGCGGCGTTCGGTTACTGCGTAGGGTTCGTGCTGGTGGTGCTCGGGCGCATGCAGCTGTTCACCGAGAACACGATCACCGCCGTGCTGCCGCTCATGGCCCGCACCAACCGCGAAGCGCTGGCGTGCATCGCGCGGCTATGGAGCGTGGTGTTCATCGCCAACATGTGCGGTACGCTCGTTGCGGCGACCTTTACCGACGTGGTGGGTTTTGCCACGCCAGAGCAGCTTGCCGCATTTCACGAGGTATCGCGGCCGCTGCTGGATAAGAACTGGCTGGATACCCTGCTGCACGGTATTCCGGCAGGCTTTTTCGTTGCCGCCATGGTGTGGATGCTGCCCAATGCCCGCGGCTCCGAGATCGGCGTAATCGTGATCGCGACCTATATCATCGCCATCGGCGGCTTCGCCCATGTGGTGGTGGGTTCGATGGAGGCATTCCTGCTGGTGCTGGCCGGCGAAATCGCGATCTTCGATGCGCTCTGGAGCTGCCTGCTGCCGGCGTTGATCGGCAACGTGCTCGGCGGCACGGTTCTGTTTTCGCTGCTGGCTTATGGCCAGGTTCGCCTCGAACTCGACTAGGGTCTGTGAACACTCGTGCCAATCGCTGCGTTGCTACACAACGCGCACCGCGCCTTGTCTTACGATAGGGCGCGGGGCGACAATTTCATTCGCGTTAACAGGTCCTAGATCGTATGGCGCTTACAATTTCCAACCGCGTTACGATCGCTGATTCGGATATCGAATGGCATGCCGTACGTGCTTCCGGCGCCGGCGGGCAGAACGTCAACAAGGTGGCCACGGCCGTACACCTGCGCTTCGATATTCGTGCGTCTGCGTTGCCCGATATCTACAAGGAGCGACTGCTGCAACGCCGCGATCGCCGTATCACGCGCGACGGCGTGATCGTCATCAAGGCACAGCAGTTTCGAAGCCAGGACAAAAACCGCGAGGATGCGCTCGCCCGTCTGCAGTCGATCGTGGCTGGGGCCACCGCGGTAGCGCGCCGCCGTAAGGCAACGAAACCCTCCCGCCGTGCCAAGCGCAAACGCGTGGATGACAAGACACGGCGCGGGCGGACCAAGGCACTGCGTACGCCGCCCTCACGCCACGATTGAGGCACTGGCTTGCACCTGTTAATCCGCCGCCAAAGCTGCTGACTGCGCCGCTGTTTTCAAACGCCATCAAAAGATCATTGACGGCTCCTGTCCGTCGTTTCTTTCAATGGCCTCACGGCCGTTCGCCGTAGCGCCTGCGTTCGCACACCCGCGTTATCGCCCGGGACCTCATCTGCTGCCATGCCGGGGTAATAATGTATGGTGGCCGGTTAGCCTTTTGCACCGCACCATGCGGCCACGGAGTCTGTAGGCGAGCGCCCCGGTGATGCCGTGGGATCAATCGATGCTGCTTCGTGCCGATAGCGGACATATTGACAACGATATATCGACTCAATGAATCAAACATCAACGGCGCCGGGCGCCGCGCACGCATCGCGCTGGGGCGATCCGATCACGCTGATTCTCGGCCTGGGTTTCGTGGCCGTGTTTCTCGGCCTGTCCCTTTACGATCTGGACGGCGTGGCGAACGCCATTTCGACCGGCTTTGCCTGGACCGCGGCTTCGCTGGGCACGTATTTCGAATGGCTGCTTCTGGCCACGTTCTTCATCGGTATGGGCGTAGCCTGCACACCGGCCGCGCGGGCCCGCATCGGCGCGGTCGATACGCCGGAACTGAGCACCTTCAAGTGGCTATCGATCATCATGTGCACGCTGCTGGCCGGCGGCGGCGTGTTCTTCGCGGCGGGCGAGCCCGTCTATCACTTTCTGACCACGCCGCCGGCGTTCGATAGCGAGGCCGGCACGGCCGCCGCAGTATCCGACGCTCTGGCGCAGTCGTTCATGCACTGGGGGTTTCTGGCCTGGGCGGTGCTGGGGTCGCTGACTGCGATCGTGCTCGCCCATGCCCATTACGACAACGGCGAGCCCCTGCGCCCGCGCAGCCTGCTGCTGCCGGTGCTCGGCCGGCGTGTCGTCCATGGACCCATCGGCAGCGTGATCGACGCGGTCTGCATTATCGCCGTGGTCGCAGGCACGGTCGGGCCGATCGGTTTTCTGGCCACCCAGGTCAGCTACGGGCTGCATGAAATCTTCGGTCTCGCCGAGGGCCTGCCCAGCCAGCTGTCGATTCTGGTCGTACTCGGCGTGGTCTATGTGACATCGGCGGTCACCGGCATTAACCGTGGCATTCAGCTGATGAGCCGCTTCAACGTATTTCTCGCGCTGGGCATCGCCGCCGTCATCTTCGTGTTCGGGCCGACGCTGTTTCTGGTCAACGCCTATAGCCAGGCCTTCGGCGACTACATCAGTTCGTTCATGACCATGGCCACGATGAACGCCCAGACCGCACCGGCCTGGTGGATGAAATGGTGGACGATCTTCTTCTTTGCCTGGTTCATCGGCTACGGCCCGCTGATGGCGATTTTCGTCGCACGTATTTCCCGCGGGCGCACCATCCGGCAGATGATCATATCGGTGGCCATTCTGGCCCCGATCGCGACCACGGTCTGGTTTACCCTGCTGGGCGGATCGGGCATTCATTATCAGATGAGCGGCGTGTTCGATCTAAGCGATGCGCTGGCGGAGTTCAAATTCGATGTCGCCACGCTCACCGTGGCCCAGGCGCTGCCGGGCGGCGCTGCCATGGCGTTGGCGATCATGGTGCTTACCTCGATCTTCGTCGCCACGACCGGCGACTCCATGAGCTATGCCATTGCCGTGGTGGCAGCCGGCCATGACGAGCCTGCCCCGCTCATGCGCGCGCTGTGCGGCATCATCATGGCGGTGATGGCCGGCGTACTCCTGACCATGGGCAGCGGCCAGATCGGCGCGTTGCAGCAGCTGATCGTGATCACCGCCATTCCGGTATCGCTGGTACTGCTGCCTTCCCTCTGGACGGGGCCGAAAACCGCGTATGCCATGGCGCGCGCGCAGGGTATCGTGGCGAATCCGACGTAATCGAGCCAAAACGAGGTCGACGGGATCGGGCCGGTTGAAAATGGGCCTGCTCAAGCCATCCTCGGCGTGGCCGGAGATTGGCTACGTCTTTGAAAACAAAAGAGGGATGCTCGGCGGGCCAAGTTGTGGGACACCAACGGGCCCGCCGGATCGTGGCTGCCCTCGCGAGCGGTTACATTCGTAGAGCCCGCTGATTGCAACCGACTAACGTGATAAAAGGCCCGTTCGCCCAGACGACACAGGTTCTGCCTTGACCAAGCCGCGCGCGACAACCAAGCCGGGTGCGATCGATCGACGGCTGATCGAGCGCTGCCTGAACGATCGCAGTGGCGGACTGGGATTTCCGCCCGTATTGGAGCGATCCTACGAAAGCTACCGACGGGAATATCGCGCACGCGTGATGAGCAGCACGATTGTCCCATCGCTGCTCATCTACAACCTGTTCCTGGTGATCGACTACCTGCTGTTGCCCGGCACGTTCGCAATCGCCCTGTTCTGCCACCTGCTCGTGGTCACACCGCTGTTGCTTGTGGCCGACCTCGTCGTGCGTCAGCGCCCCGGTTTGTGGGTGCGTGAATGCCTGTCGGCCAGCATGCCGCTGGCGATGGCGGCCCAGCTGCTGTTCATCTTCTATCTCAACCGGGGTGTCGATAACGCCGAGCATTATCAGTACGCCATTTCCGGCATCCTGACCTATGCCAACGTCAATCAGAAGCCGCCGTTTCGGTTTGCCCTGGTCAGCACCCTCATCCTGGTCGCCGGATACTGCGGCGTGCTGGTCGCCGCGCATACCGATTTTCCGACCTTGCTGGTGGGTATGTCGCTGATGAGCGGTGTGGGCTATGTGACCCTGGTAGCCAATTACCGCATGGAACGCGATGCCCGGTACGATTTTCTACGCCGCACGCATGACCGGCTGGAATACGAAATTTCCGAGCATGCGGCGACCCATGACCCGTTGACCGGACTGGCCAACCGGCATGAATTCGATCGGCGCAGCGCCCGACTGCAGGCCGATCGACGCCTGTCGAACACGAGCATTGGCGTTCTCATGCTCGATGTCGACAACTTCAAGGCCTACAACGACCACTTTGGACATCCGGCCGGTGATGCCTGTTTGAAGCGAATCGCCGCTGCGATTTCAGCCCAGCTGCGTAACGACGACGATCTGGCCGTTCGCTATGGCGGCGAAGAGTTTCTGGTCCTGCTGTTCGACACCACCCTGGCCGACACGGCAGTGATCGCTGAACGACTGCGCCACACTATCGAGACGTTTCGAATGCCGCATGTGCAAAGCCACACGCACGTGACCCTGAGCATCGGCGCGGCTGCCGGGCGTCTGGCCGATCAGCCCCTGGCCGAACTCATCACGCGCGCGGATGCGGCGCTTTACGACGCCAAACGCGCCGGGCGAAACCAGGTCTCGCCGTGTGTCGAGGCCGCGCATGACGCCTCTGCAAACGCGCCGAGATGACGGGCAGCACGGCATCCATGCCGGCGCCGTGTGTAATCGATGGCACGACGTTACACAGGCACATGTGCAGGCGACTTAAGGCTCTCTGACCTCAGCCGCTGCGTACTCGCTTTGCGCCTTCGACGGCCGGCTGGGCCTGCATTCGCGCCGACGCCGAGGTCTGTGCGGTGGTGCTCGCACCGAGCAACTCGGCGAACAGCGTCGCCGCGGTCGGGCGGCTGAAATAAAAACCCTGCATGCTGTCGCAGGCCTCGGCCCGCAGGAACGCTTCCTGTTCTGCCGTTTCCACGCCCTCCGCAATCACGTTCAGGCTCAGGTTCTTGCCCATGGTGATGATCGCCCGGGCGATGGATTGATCGGTCCGGTTCGTGGCCAGCTCGCTCACGAATGAGCGATCGATTTTGAGCGTATCGACGGGCAATTCGCGCAGCTGGGTCAGCGACGAATAACCAGTGCCGAAATCGTCGATCGCGATCATGACCCCCAGTTTCTTCATCTCCGCCAACAGGGCGAGCGCGCTGGCGATATCCCGCATCACCGCGGTTTCGGTAATTTCCAGCTCGAGCAGGTTCGGCGCCATACCGGTGCGCTCGAGAACGGCGCGTACATGTGAAACCAGGGTCTGATCGCTGAGCTGGACCGCCGAGATGTTCACGGCGATTGGAACCGGCGGCAGGCCGGCGCGCTGCCAGGCCATGTTCTGTTCGCAGGCGGTTTCCAGTACCCATCGACCGATGGGCACGATCAGCCCAAGCTCTTCGGCCAGCGGCAGGAACTGACCCGGCATCACCGTGCCCAATTCCTCGCAGTGCCACCGCAGCAACGCCTCCACGCCGACGATCCGTCCGTCCGCCAGGCTGATCTTGGCCTGATAGGCCAGTTCGAACTGGTCTTTCTCGAGCGCACAGCGCAGGTTGTTTTCCAGGCGCATGCGAACCAGCGATCGATGCTCGAGCTCCGCGGCATAGAATTGATAGTTGTTCTTGCCTTCGTCCTTGGCACAGTACATGGCCATATCGGCCTGTTTGAGAAGGCTCGATGCGTCGCGGGCATCCTGCGGATAGATCGAGATGCCGACACTCGCGGTGACCCGGTAGTCGTGGCCGTTCAAACAGACGGGCTGCAGAATGGTATCCAGGATCGTGTCGGCGACCGCCTCGAGCGCGCCGGCGCGCTCGTCCTGCGCTATGAGCACGACGAACTCGTCGCCGCCCAGGCGTGCCACCATATTCGTCGGCGATGTACAGGCACGCAATCGTGAGGCCACGGTCTGCAACAGCTGGTCACCGGCCTCGTGGCCCAGCGAATCGTTGATGAACTTGAAACGATCCAGATCGATGAAGAGCACGGCAAAGCGATGCTCGGCGGCGATCGCCATGGTCAACGACTGGTTGAACAAGGTTCGGTTGGGCAGCCGGGTCAACGCATCATGGGTGGCCAGAAATTCGATATGTTTTTCGCTTTCCCGACGCCAGGCTTCGCGCTCGAGGTTTTCCAGCGCGAAAACCACGTTCGCGACCATGCGTTCGATCAGCCGGACGCCGTCCCGACCATAAGCACCCTTGTGCGTGGCCACAAACAACATCACGCCGATGGTCGTGCCCGCCTTGATCACCGGCACAGCCGCGGCCGATTTCAACCCCATGCGCCTGCCAAAGCGACGCCAGGGCAGAAGCCGGCCGTCGTGGACATAGTCATCGGCGACCTGGGTACGCGCACAGTGAAAACATCGCGCAACCAACCCGTCGCCCAGGCGGCTGTGCGGGTCCAGAGGTATGATCAGCTCGCGAATATCGGCCGAGATTGAACTCGCCGCGCCCACCACGCACAACGCCTGTTTCTCCGCGTCGACCCGCAGCATGGCCGCGATCACCACGTCGTCGTTGGCCACGGCCGCCTCACAGACCTGCTGATACAGGTCCTCCGGCGTATCGGCCCGCAGCAGCGCCTCGTTCGTGGCGCTGAGCGTGGCATACATCCGGCTGAGCCGATCACGTGCCTGTTCGGCCAGCTTGCGATCGGTAATATCGTGCACGATGCTCACGATCACCCAGCGCCCCTCGACAAACAGCGCACAGCGCCGGCGCTCGACGATCATGGAGCCGCCGCGGCCGAGCCGGCTGCGGTCCTCGACGGTAAGCCGCCCGACCGCGATGACGCGGTCGTATTCGGCCTCGAGCATGCCCCGGTCGACGCCCAACATCTGATCGGGGGTCGACGCCATGAACGTTTCCCGCGGGTGGCCGGTCAATTCGCAGGCAATATCGTTAACGTAGAGAAAACGCATGGTCTCGCGATCGACCACGAAGATCATGTCGTGGGAGGCATCGATGGCCGTGCGCAGCTGCTCGAGCTCGCGGTAGCCGCGATGCAGCCGCGTGACATCGCGGGCCAGGCCCTGCCAACCGCGAACGACCCCGTTTTCGTCCCGTTCGCATTGCGCTGCGATGCTCAGGTGCCGAATCGAACCGTCGGCCCGTATCCAGCTCACCGAGGCATCGGCTACGGCCTGTTCAGGCAGCGGCCAGCCGGCCCGGTCGACAACGCCGAGGCCGACCTCGGCCGGCAGACGCCCCTGCCACGCCTGTACATCGATATCTCCACGCTCGACCGCTGCGCCTTGTACCGCGACGAAGCGACCGGCCTGATCGCAACGCCAGTAAAAGTCCGACACGAGCGCTACCAGGTGCCCGAGATCAGCGGGTTGCGGGTTATTGTTATCCGTCATCGCCGCCTCTGGTCCGGATTGCGGCACGCACACACGTGGTCGCGGCTGCGAGGGGTTTGTAAACCCCGAACTATCGTCATAACGATATCGGCGCGTTCCGGATAAACTTCAACATTAGCGAATGTTATTGATTAGGCTGCGATGCGCCAACGAGCCGCGGCGCTCCCCAATCGCGATTGCCGTCAGCCGGCTAGCCGCTGCGGCCGCTGGCCTGCACTCAAGCTTGGCCCGGCACTATATGTTCGGCGCCAGACAGCCGAGCCAGTTGGCTGTTTGCTAGGGCTTCACGGCCGACCACCGCGGCGCGTATGCCTTTCGCGTACGCCCAGCATCAACCCGAAACATCATCTACTTCATGCTGCGTTGGCCGCGCGGTGCGGCTGGGCCCATGCAAGGCCAAGGCCGAGTCGATGGCGCAAACGATGCCAGGCCTGGGGCCGACGGCTCGCACACCCGTTTATTCATCCTTAACCTGTGCGCATGCGTGACTCCGACGACCTGTTCGCTCAGCTTGCCCGTTCGCGTTTTCGTAGTCGCTTCCGACTTGGCGCGCGCGAACTTGATTACCTGGAACGGCGTGGGCTCGATACCGTGCTCGACCACGCCGAAACGTTTGTTGCCGAGCGGCTGGCACCGGCCCAACCGAAAAACGATGGCCGCCAGACGCCCATGCGCAACCACCCGGTATTCGTCGCACAGCACGCCACCGCCACCTGTTGTCGCAGCTGTTTGGAAAAGTGGCACGGACTGCCGAAGAACACCGCTCTGAATGCGGCCCAGCAGTCCTATGTGGTCGGCGTGATCCGGCGCTGGCTGGAACGCCAGCGCTGATCTAACGCGCTGATTCATCGGCGCTATTCGCCGCGGTTCGCGATCGTCTGTAGTTGATCGATGCGCTCGGACGCCTGGGCCTTGGTCAGGTTGGGGTCAAAGCTTTCGTTGGCTTCCTCGCACAGCGTCTGCAGATAGGACTTCTGCGCGCCGGTCATCGCTTCGTCACCGGTCGTCCAGTTGGACGGATCCTTTTCGGTATTGCTGTGGTCCGGCTGGGCCTGTGGTTTGTTGGCATCGGTCATGGCATTTACCTGTCGATAGTAGATCGTCTTTTTACTGTACGCATATACACACAACACGGATGCAGCGGGACGCGGTCGCCACCTCACCTGACTCCGCCCCGGACTCGGCAGGCCGCTCCACCGCCGCGTCGCGTTCGACGCGCGCTTGCGCCCGGCATGCGACAGTAAACTTCCACAACCCAATACCGGACCATTCAATCACTGCATCGGAGGGACCATGCGACTAGACGACGACCTGCAGGCACTGATCGAAAAAATCGACCTCGAAGCCCCGGATGGCGACGGCTCGCGTTTTGACGCCGGCGAACGCCAGCTCATGCGGGAGGCGGTGCAGGCATCCCAGACCCGCCGTGACCACGGCGATCAGGCCAGTGCAAGCCATTTTCGCCGCGAACTCGATTTCTTCGTCGTGTGCCTGGGGTACGGTCTGGTCGCATTCGCCGTACTGGTGATGATGCGCTGGTCGGCGGCCGAGCCGCTCGGTGCACCGGGGGTGTTCGGACTCGCCTTTCTGACCGGGGTCAGCGGTGCCTTGTTCCGCCATTTCTATCTTCGTCCGAGCGCGGATAATCGCAGCCTGGTGCTGGTGGCGGCCGCCCTGGTGATGCTGATCTGCTTGGTCGCGCTCGTGGCCGCCCACGCCATCGGCGGACTGCTGGGGATTGTGCTCGGCGCCGTGTTCTTCCGGGCGCTGGTGCGTCGGCGCGGCAAACAGCCCGAACCGAGCCGGACCGCTGCGCATTGAATCGGGAGCGCGGTTCGTCTGTCTTGCCTGGGCGAAAGACGATCCATCCCAAACGCGCATAAAAAAAGCGGGGCCGAAGCCCCGCTTTTTTAGTGGACGATCGCGGGCGAGCCCGCGATGTCACGATGTAGCCGGCGTTTAGCCGAACTGGTTCATCGTGTTGTCCTTGCCACCGGCCTTCAGCGCGCTTTCACGCGAGAAGAATTCCTTGTGGTCATCGCCGATGTTGGAACCGGCCATGTCCTGATGCTTGACGGTGGCGATACCTTCGCGGATTTCCTTGCGCTGCACGCCTTCCACGTAGGCCAGCATGCCCAGATCGCCGAAGTAGCCCTTGGCGAGCTGATCGGTCGACAGCGCGGCCGTGTGATAGGTCGGCAGCGTGATCAGATGATGGAAGATACCGGCCTTGGCCGAGCCTTCCTTCTGGAAATCACGCGTCCATTCGTCGGCGACCTTACCCAGCTCGGTTTCGTCGTACTTGACGTCCATGAGGCTGTCGCGGTCGTAGGCGGACAGGTCCTTGCCTTCCTCGGCCCAGGCGTCGTAAACCTGCTGACGGAAGTTCAGCGTCCAGTTGAACGACGGACTGTTGTTGTACACCAGCTTGGCGTCCGGCACTTCCTTGCGGATGCGATCGACCATGCCGCCAATCTGCTTGACGTGCGGCTTTTCGGTTTCGATCCAGAGCAGATCGGCGCCGTTCTTGAGGCTGGCGATGCAATCCATGACCACGCGGTCTTCGCCGGTGCCCTTGCGGAACTCGAACAGGCCCGAGGCCAGGCGCTGCAGACGCACGAGCTTGCCGCCCTGCTTGATCACGACGTCGTTCGGGTTGATTTCCGAGGCGTCCTTGATCTCTTCGCCGGCGATGAAGCTGTTGTACTGGTCGCCCAGGTCGCCCGGCTCGTTGGAGACGGCGATCTGCTGGGTCAGGCCCGCGCCCAGGCTGTCGGTACGGGCGACGATGATGCCGTCGTCCACACCCAGCTCGAGGAACGCATAGCGCACGGCGTTGATCTTGGCCAGGAACTGCGAATGCGGCACGGTGACCTTGCCGTCCTGATGACCGCACTGCTTGACGTCGGAGACCTGGTTTTCGATCTGGATGGCGCAGGCGCCCGCCTCGATCATCTTCTTGGCCAGCAGGTAGGTGGCCTCTTCGTTACCGAAACCGGCATCGATATCGGCGATGATCGGAATCACGTGGGTTTCGAAGTTGTCGATCTTTTCCTGAGCCTTCTTGGCCGCGGCGTCGTCGCCGGCTTCCTTGGCCTGTTCCAGATCACGGAAATAGTGGTTGAGCTCCCAGGCGTCGGCCTGCTTGAGGAACGTGTAGAGCTCTTCGATGAGCATCGGCACGGTGGTCTTTTCGTGCATGGACTGATCCGGCAGCGGGCCGAATTCGCTACGCAGGGCCGCGACCATCCAGCCGGACAGATACAGATAGTTGCGCTTCAGGCTGCCGAAATGCTTTTTGATCGAGATCGCTTTCTGCTGCCCGATGAAACCGTGCCAGCAACCCAGCGACTGGGTGTACTTGGAGCTGTCCTTGTCGTAGGCCGCCATGTCCTCGCGCATGATCTTCGCGGTGTACTTGGCGATATCCAGGCCCGTATGGAAACGGTTCTGGGCGCGCATACGCGCAGCGTGCTCGGGATTGATGGCCGACCAGGCGCTGCCCTGGGCGTCGCGCAGCGACGCGATCGCATCAACGTCCTTCGAATACTGTGACATGTTCATTCCTCAACAATTGACGAGTAGAAGCGAGCGCAGCCGATGGTAACAACCTGAGGATCGAGCCAATCGGCCGCTGACGGAGCGCATTCTAAGGTCGTTCGCCCGATGCGAACAGTAAATGCGCTCAATATTCGCCATTCACCATATGAATATAGCGACCGCTCCGAGACCGGCCCGGCAGCCGGTTTTCCATACCTCGCGATAACCTTGCGTGGCCAGCGGCACCGACCGGATTAGCATTGCCCTGGCACGAGAACAGCCCACCAGCTCAGCGCTTCGGGCGCCGGATCGATGCTCGTCGGGCCGTTCCGTGAACCTCGGGCAAGCGAGTCCGGCGCCGCGCGGGCTAGTCGCCGTCAGAAACGCCGGCGCTACGGGCTTCGGCGTCGATTAGCCGACGCTTGCGCTCGATGCCCCAGCGGTACCCGGACAGGCCGCCGTCGCTGCGCACCACGCGATGGCAGGGAATGGCGAGCGCCAGCTTATTGGCCGCACAGGCGCCGGCGACCGCCCGTACCGCGCGCGGCGAGCCGAGTCGGGCTGCGATCTCGGCATAGCTGGTCGTCTGGCCGGGCGGAATATGCATTAACGCCTGCCATACCCGCTGCTGAAACACCGTGCCACGAATATCCAGGGGCAGCCGAGCGAGCTGGGACCCGGGCGCGGTGACGAACCCGACCACCTGCGCGACATAGCTAGCGAACATGCTGTCGTCACCAATCAGCCGCGCCTGTCCAAAGCGCGCCTCGAGTTCGCTGAGCAGCTGTTCCGGCGTATCCCCGAGGCTGATGGCACAGATACCGCGTTCACTGCCGGCCACCAGCACGGTACCCAGACAGCATTCACCCAGCGCGAAGCGGATGACCTGATCCGGCGCACCGGCGCGGAATGCCCCCGGCGTCATGCCCAGCGCTGACTGTGACTGGGCATGCAAATGCTCGGCGGACCCATAGCCGGCCGCGAGCGCGGAAGAGGTCACCGTTTCGCCGGCCGCCAGATGGGCGTGCAGACGTCGACGGCGCTCGGCGTTCGCATAGGCGGCCGGGGTAACGCCGAGCTCACGTTTGAAAAGCCGCTGAAAATGAAACGGCGTCAGGCACACCGCCGCCGCGATCTCGTCTAGGCGCGGCGGGTCCTGACGCGCCGCGATATAGCGACAGGCCTTGATCACGCGTGCGTCAACGCTGTCGCTGCCCTGCACACGATCCGGCCGACACCGCTTGCAGGGCCGAAAACCGGCCGCGAGGGCCGCTGCCGAATCCTCGAAATAGCACACGTTCTCGCGGCGCGGCGTGCGCGATCGACAGCTTGGTCGACAATAAATGCCGGTGGTACGTACGCCGTAGAGGAAAGCGCCATCGGCGGCGGCGTTGTTTGTGCTGACCGCCTGCCAGCGCCGGCTGTCCTGCATCACGCGATCATCCTGTTTCACCATACGCTCCTGGCTGGAATGAAGGTCGCACCACGGGCTACCCCGAAGCCTATCCAACAAAAGCGATCTGCGCCTGCAGATTCTTGCGGTGCGATTCGCCGCGTACGGCGGCGCCTGGCCGGCAGGAACAATCGGCGATACCCGTCTGCGCCTTAAGCTGCGTGCATCGGGGCCGATTAATGAAAGTTGAGGCCCGTGAAACGCTGCGGCAGCCCCTCTGCGAACTCTAACCGCGACTAAGCCGCTGCTTTCGCCCACATAAGTATCGAATGATCGATTCGCGCCCCCAACTCGAGCACGAAAGCGAGCGCCTTGCCGCGCTCGATCGTACGCCGTGGTTTCAGGACGCCTACGAGCCGATGTTCGGGCAGATCACCGAACTGGCGCGCCAGCTTCTGGACACGACGAGCGCCAGCGTGACCATCGTCGGCGCACGCCACCAGTGGTTCAAATCGTCCACGCGCAACGCCGACTATCGCGTCGAACGCGAGCATTCGTTCTGTTCGTATACCATCGCCAGCGACGAGGCGTTTGTAGTCCACGATACGCTTAAGGATCCGCGTTTCGCCCACAACCCGTACGTTATCGGGTCGCCGTTCATCCGTTTCTATGCGGGCATACCGCTGACGTTCGAGGGCTACAACGTGGGCGCGCTTTGCGTGCTGGATAGCGCGCCACGACCGGATATCGGCGAACGCGAAATCAATCTGCTGCGGCAACTAGCCACGTTTCTGGAGCGCTGTCTGCCGGCGGCGAGCGACCCGAGCTATCGCGATCCCAGCACCGGCATCTTCACGCGCCAGCGCATGCTGAGCGTGCTTGAACAGGAACTGGCCAAACCGCCGGCCGAAGGCAACCTGCAGATGCGCCTGATCGGTATCGCGGATATCACCGTGCCCAAGCAGATGCACGAACTGACGCTGGTCATGGGCCACGACCAGACCGAACGTTTCATCGTCGAATGCGTCGACCGCCTATCCAACAAGATCGGCGCGCATCGCGAACTCTATCGTATCGGCCTGTATCGATTCGGTTTCTTGATGAAGGAGCAGCTCGGTATGGGCGTTCAGCGCCGGCTCGATGCGCTCGTTGCGGCGCTGCGTGAGCCCTTCGATTCGCGTGTGGGGTTGCTGCTTCGGCCCAGCGTGAAGCTCGGCGTCACGATGCTGCGCGAACACGACAGCGCCGGCGCGGAAGAACTGCTGCGCCAGGCCTCGGTGGCCGCCGACGATGCCTGGCAGCACTGTCGTTGCTGGACGTTCTACAAACCCGACAGCGACGTGTTGCGCCAGCGCAAGCTCCAGCTGCTCACCGAGCTGCCGGCCGCGCTGGCGTCGCAGGAACAGCTGTATCTGGTGTATCAGCCCCAGATCGACCTGCGCACCCGCAGCTGTGTCGGTGTCGAAGCACTGCTACGCTGGCAACATCCGACGCTTGGCTTTGTGTCCCCGGTGGAACTCGTCGAAGCGGCCGAAAAGACCGCGCTCATTCAGCGCTTGACCGACTGGGTGCTCGACGCGGCCATGTCTCAATGCGCGCGCTGGCGCAACATGGGCCTTGATCTGCGCGTAGCCGTTAATCTGTCGGCTCACGATCTGGCCGACGACCATATCGTGGAACGAGTCGCGCAGCGTCTACGACGTCACGACTTGCCGGGCGAAAACCTGGAGTTGGAATTCACCGAAAGTACGCTCATCGACGATCTCGATGCCAGCCTGCCCAAATTGCGGCATCTGCATATGCTCGGTGTATCCACGGCAATCGACGACTTCGGAACCGGCTACTGCAACCTGTCGTATCTGCAAAAGCTCAACGCCAGCCGGGTGAAGATCGACCGCCGTTTCGTACAGAACCTCGAATTCGACACGCGCGGGCAGACGCTCACGCGTGCGATCGTCAATCTCGCCCACGATCTGGGCTACGAGCTGGTTGCCGAGGGGATCGAAAACCGGACCACCCTGGCGATGATGTCGCAATGGGGCTGCGAGCAGGCCCAGGGCTTTCTGTTCAGCCGCCCGCTTGCCCCGGACGACCTCGCCACCTGGATTGCCGATAACGGCGTCCAGCAGGTGCTTGCACGCCAGGTCGCCGATCACTGCGGCGAATAGCGCCGCGGCATCGCGGCCGATCAATCCTCGGCTTCAATCCGCCAGCGCCTCGCGACGGTGTTTCTCGACGATGCGGGCCAGCGCCGGCACCGCCGATCGCACCTCCGTGATCGCGCGGGCACGCATGCGCGCATAGGCCGAGCGTATCGGCCGGCTCCCGATACGTTCGGCCCGGCGATCGGCCACCTGCAGTACGGCTTCGGCCACGCGCTCATCGCGCGCCGCCAGATAGGCGCCAAAATCACTGCCGTCGGTGGCCTTGAACTCGGCATGGCAAGGCTCGAGCTCGGCGAGGAACTGCGGCATGAGCTCGCGCACCGTGCGCTGCACGATCTCGGGCTTGATCTTTTTAACCATGCGCACCGCCGTGCGTACGGTCATCCCCTTGCGATCGATTTCGGTTTCGACGAGCCGCTGGCCGTCGGCCACCAGGCCATCAAAATACGGCTGTGCGAGCAGCATATCCGCGAGTGTGGGGTCGCTCATACGGGCATCCGTGGAAAAATATAGGGCAAATATCGCGCACTTTAGTCAATGCATGACCGCCGGGCCAGCGCGGCCTGTCGTGCGACTATTCGAACCGACCGTGCAACACGTGCGGCGGCCGCGCGGGTTGCGCCCAAAGCCCGGCCATGCGGCGTTGCGCGGCTTGGCTCTGGAATAACCAGAGCCGGCGCCACGCGCGTTGTCCGGCACGATTTTGCGCAGCAACGCGGCGGTTGGCATTAGCGTTAACAGAAGACCCTAGAAATCCAGCAAGGCTTTTTCGATGAGCTCGCGGCGCGGCTCGTACTGCGGCGGAAGCTTAAGCGAGCTGCCGAGCTCATGCGCCGGCTCGTCCACGGTGAATCCCGGCCCGTCGGTGGCAATCTCGAACAACACGCCGCCGGGCTCGCGAAAATAGACCGACTGAAAGTACTGCCGATCGATCTGGGGCGTTGCATGCAGGCCGTGGCCGGCGAGCCGTTCGCGCAGCTCGAGCTGGTGCGCGGTATCGCGGGCACGAAACGCCACATGATGAATACTGCCCACGCCCTCACGCGCCGAGGCAAACGCGGGGTCGATATGTAGATCCACCACCGAACCGAGCCCGTCGCCGGCCTCGGCCCGCAGGCGCAGGCGATCGCCTTCATGCGCTACGCGCTGAAAACCCAGGACCTGTTCGAGCACGGCCGCGCTCGGTTCGAGCTCCGCGAGCGCGAGCGTAACCCCGTGAAAGCCGCGAATGGCGTATTCGTCTGCAACCGGCGCGCCGGCCCACGCCGGCATGCGAGCCGCCCAGTCGCAGGCCACCAGAGCCAGCCTGTTGCCGTGCGGGCCCTCGAAGCAGAGCGCCTGTTCGCCAAAGCGGCGTTCGCGACGCGTCTGGATACCGTGATCGGCCAGCCGCGTCTGCCAGAAATCCATCGCATGGGCCGGCACGGCGAAGGCAATCTCGAGCGCCGCGCCCAGGCCGGGCTGGCCTCGGGGTGCGCCGGCGAATGCAAAAAAGGTCAGCGCGCTTCCGGGGCGGCCCAGCTCGTCGCCGTAGTACAGATGATAAGTGCCCGGGTCGTCGAAATTGACCGTTTTCTTGACCAGGCGCAGCCCAAGCACGTCGACGAAGAATTGCCGGTTTTCGGCCGGATCGCCGCATATGGCGGTGATATGGTGCAAACCCTGAGTGGATGACGTCATCGCAAAACCCTCGCCGCATCGCGGCATGGCAAAGTCTGTGCGGTGGATGTACGGGCGGCGTGGTGATATTGCAACTCGCCGCGCGTCTGGGTCGTATCCCGTCAGGGTTGTTCTGTTAAGGAAGCTCTGCATAACCTGCGCTGTTACAACCGGTTCGAATCATGGCCAAGAATCCCAATCCCCAGGGCAAGGGCGGATCGCTGGTACTCCACACCCTCGATGCGCATCGTGACCTGGCCGCCACGCTGCCGGCCAAGCCGGTGGATCAGGTCAGCGCCGAGCTATTTACGTCGCTGTTCGTGCTGGAGAGCCGCTTCCGTTTCAAACCGGTCCCTGGCCAGCGCTATTTTCTCTATCGGCGCGACACATCCGGCTACTGGCTGAGTCTTACGCCGCCGCGCATGCTTGGCGAGGCGGTCGCCGGGCGTTTTATCGGCGACTGTATGCTCCAGGCCGACATGACCTGGACACTCGCGCTCAGCGAGGACGCCAGGAACGATACGGTCTTCCTGGACGAACTCGAGGCAAAGCGTCGCGACTTCGACCAGCGGCTGCGATCGGCGACGCGAATCGAGGATGTGTTACCGATCTACGAACGTGGCTTCGATTTCTACCGGCGTGCGTCCGCGTTCGCGCTGGCCTATTCGCTATCCCATTCGATGAAACGCGCCGGCATCCACGGGCTGTCCTACGATCAAGCACGCGGCCTGCTTGGCAAGCCGGAGGAGCCTAGCGGCTGAGTCGGCGGGATCGCCTCGGTCTCAACGGCGTTCGATAACGCAACGGCGACCGGCATGGGCGCGGACTCGGCCTGCGCCGGCATTGGCTAGGCCCGTCTTCGCTGGCCTGCCTTGACGAGATAAAGACCCCGGTCGGCGTACTCGACAAGCCCGGTGGCATCTTGCGCGTTGGTGGGAAATATGGCCGTGCCCATGCTCGCGGAAATATCGAGTCGATGCTCGCCGAACGTGACCGGTTCGTTGATGACCTCGACGATACGCTTTGCCTGAGCTTCGGCATCCTTATCGTGCGCCACATGCCATTCGATGATCGCGAACTCGTCGCCCCCGAGTCGGGCGACGATGTCCTCGCGGCGGGCGACCGTTTTCATGCGCTCGCCCACCTTCTTCAGCAACTCGTCGCCGGCGACGTGGCCATAGGTATCGTTGATCGGCTTGAAGCGGTCGAGATCCAGCATATGCAACGCGAACCGCTCGCCGCTGCGGCGACAGTGGCTGATGCGATCGGACATGGCCTGTTCGAACGCATAGCGGTTGGCCAGGCCGGTCAACGGATCGAGATAGGCCAGTTCCTTGTGTCGCGCGGCCTGACGGTATTCGTCCAGCGCATCGCGCAGCTCTTGGGCTATTTCCAGCGTCGCCTCGCCCCAGCGCTTGGCACGGTAACGCACGTTCTGTGCCCAGGCCTCGAAGGAACTGCGCGGGGTCAACGCCGGCGGCGGATCGGCATCGGACGAGGCCTGCTTGCCCGCCCAGGTAACCTTTTGAATCTGCTCCTTGCGTACCGCGAGCAGCTCGCATTTCGGACTGATATGCAGGTTTAGCACACCGGCCGCGTTGAAGCGCAGCGTATCGTGGTGGCGCAGCGGTTTTGGCAGTTCGTCAAAATGAGAACTGACGCCGGGTTTGGTCTGAAGCAACCAGTCGTCGAGCGCGGCCAGGCCGTCTGCGTTCGGCAGCTCGCCCTGACAGTATTCCTCGCTGCCCCAGCGCAAGCGCACGCCATCGGCTTCGAGCATGTTCTGCAACCCGGCGAGCTGGCCCACCAGCAGCTGCTTGGGCTGCTCGGCGGCCGGATCGAGCGCCCGGCTCATCACCGCCAGCCGCTCGCGCAACACCGAACGCAGCGACTCGGTTTCAAGACGGCAGATATTGGTCAGATGCAGGCAGGCCAGCCGTGCCATCTCCTCGAACGCCAGCCGTTCAACGCTGTTGAGTGCCTTGCCCGAGTAGTCGTGGCAGGTCACCAGTCCCCAGAGCTGACCTTCGACCAGCAGCGACACGCTGAAAGAACCGCGAATGCCCATGTTGCGCAGATACTGGATATGCACCGGATGTACGGCACGCAGCATGGCAAAGGTCAGATCCAGCGGCTCGTGGATATCGGCCGCGGCATAAAGCTCGACGTTGGTGCTTTCCGTGTCGGCGATAATACGCTGCCAGTTGAGCGTATACAGACGCCGCGCGTTTGCCGGAATATCGTGGGCGGGAAAGCGCAGCCCCAGAAACCCCTCCACGCCGGGCTTGCAGCACTGGTCTATGACCTCGCCGTCCCAGTCCTCGAGAAAACGATAAACCATGACGCGGTCGTAGCCGGTACAGTCGGCAATGGCCGCGGTGAGCACGCCAGCCACGTCTTTGGGCGTGTAGGCGTGCGACAGACGATTGATGAAGTCGATACGCGCCGCTTCGTCCCACCATTCGGGGTCTGCAATCGCCGCCGGCTCGAACTCCAGCACGTAATACTCGCCTCGGCGATGGGCCACGGCCGTGACCGGTGCGGCGAGTTCGATCTGGCCGATACGGTTGCGACCCGCGCTTTCAGCCAGTCTTTCGAGTTCCGGCCAGGCCGCGCCGAACACCGCCGGCGCCGAACGACCGAGCACCGCATCCGGCGTATCGCCGAGCCATTCCGCAATATTAGCCGAACAGTAGTTCACCCGGCCGGTGTCGATATGCACCGCCACGAGAGCGCCCAGCGGCTGCAACGCGCCGATCAGATGCAGATCGCCCTCTTTACAGTCGGCGACCACGGAGGGGTTCATACCGACCTCGGCAAACGTGGCTGCAACTCGCAAGCGAAAAGTTCGAAGGTCTGCCGCGCCGCGCGGGCAGCCGCCGCCGCCTCGTCACGCGAACCCAGGCAGCGCAACGCCGCGCACAAACGCCGCCACTCGGCGGGCGATACGAACGAAGTGGACCAGAAACCCGGCCGCTGCGCGACCACCACCGCCGCGGGCGAACGCGCCAACGAGGCGGCAATGACCCGATGCCCGAACTGGGCTCCGTCGATGACATATCGAACGCCAAGATAGGCTGCTACCCCATCCAACTTCGGCGCGCGGGCCGGCGTCTTCGCGGCCACATCGCACCAGCGCTCCGTTTCAAGCTCTAGCAGAGGCGAACGTAGCCGGTAAGGGGCAACGGTACAGGGGCGCCAGCACTGGCCCGCGGTCAGCTTACGGTCAACAGCCGCATAGATGCGCGTCAGCGGGCGTAGTACGGCGCAATAGTCTTCGAGCGTGCAGTCAGGCGCGACCAGGCGCGCCATGGGCGTGCCGTGCTCGACGAAAGCATGCAGGCGCTGGGTGCTTCGACGCACCAGACCGAGCGGGTCCGGGTGCACCGTATCGCAGCAATCGAGGACGCTAGGAACCTGCATGACTTGGGGTACTCTTCAGTTCCACGATCCCGCATTGGAATAACGCGCGGAGATAAAACCGGCCAGGCTGACACAGCCAACAACCGACGGTGCAGAATCATCAGGATATAATATAGCGCCGGGCGTTTAATATACGTTCTAAAATAACTGCACACGATTCAATAGGCCGCAACATTACGCCTGGAGTGGCGACGGCTACCGTATCGCCAGATAACCCGCCGTGTTCCGCCTAGCCTTGCCCGCCGGTAAGGGCACCTTGGGCGTCGTTGCTGACACGCGCAGCGGGCAGTTCGGCGTCTACCACAGTATCGGCATGCGACCAGGTCCCCACCGCCACAATCGCGCAGCCGAGTGCCAGACAGGCCAGCGAAGCGTTGCGGCCTACCCGTGTATAGCTATGGCGTTCGTTGAACCAGCGCAGGGCAAACACCGCACCGGCCACAACGCAGAGCGCCATCGGTACCCAAACCAGCGGCGACGCCAAGGCGCCGTGCAGCATCTGTTGCAGATACTCCATGTCGGCCATGACCCTTGCCCATTGTGTGTCGGTCATACGGGTTCGAATGCACTATTTGAATGACGGTGAACTTATCGGCCGAAATCGTATTGGCTTGAAAACACGCAAATCGGCCTTGTGCCGGGGCATGCCACCAAGCGCAGGCCGGCGTTGCCGAGTTCAAGACACCTCGGGCGCCGTTGTGCGATAGGATCGGGCATGGCTTTGAACCGCTGGCCCGTTTTGCCGGCATTGACGACTCATGAATCGCGAACGAACTCTCTGGCTTGCCCTCGGCGCGGGTACCGCGATTGCGGCCGGCATGCTCGCACGCCGCGGCGTGGCGGCGGCCTGGCGCCATACGCTCTCGGAAGAGCCGCCGGTCAATCTCGAGGATCAGGATCCCGGCTGGCCGCGGATTCTGGCCTGGGCCGCCCTGAGCGGCTTCTGCGTGGCCTTTGCGAGGGTCGCCGGTCGCGGCGTCGCCAGTCGTGTATGGCAACGTCGCCTGGGACAGCGGCCGCCCGGTTACTGAAGCACCGCTTGGCCGCCCGACGGCCGTTCAGCGGCGCAGATTGTCGAGGCGGGCGTCGAGTTGCTCCAGGCGCAGGCGCAACAGGTCGGGAAAGCGTTTGTACCAGGTTGCATTCAAGGGCGACGGGTGCGGCAGCGGGCGAATATCGAATAGGGCCGTGCGGCCAGTCGGGCTCGTGAGTTCGACTTCGATGGCGCTTTCGAAGCGGTCCTCGCGTGCCCAGAATGCCTCGATGCGGGCCCGCTCGTCCTTCGATTGGCCGATACCGAACCACAGAAACGCCTCGCGTCCGAGCGTAATCAAGGATCGCCCCTGCCAGGCCTCAACCAGCAAGGAAATCATGGTGGGCTGAAAAAGCCGTTTGATCTTCATCGACCAGGCTTTGTTGCCGACCGGCTTGTACGGCACCGTGTTGATCCAGAAAAAGTCGTCGCCCAGCGCCCGCGAGGTGTCGAAATCCGGCAGCGGCACGCCGTGAAGATGCTGATACACCGTCTTGCGCACCAGCTGCCCCCCGGCGCCGATGAACGGTTCGCCGTATTTGACCTCGTCGGTCCCCGGGTCGCGGCCGAAAAAGCCGATTCGTGTATCGGCATCACCCAGGCCGATGATCGGCTCCAAGGGATCCTTGTCGAAGCGCGCATAAACGGCGCGGTCGATGCCGTCGATACGCCCGGCGATATCGCGCAGGGTCTGGTGTTGTTCCCGGCTTAGGGACATGGCAGTAAACTCGAGATGCAAACGCAGCCGGCGAGCCTATCGATGCGTGCGCGCTCCGGCAACGCACACGCGGCTGCCATCAGCGGCGCCGCAGATTCACCACCACGAAGATCACGCCGGCCACCAGCGCCATGAGAAACCACTGCGAGGCATAGGCATAGTGGCCGAATGGACGCAGGCCGACCCTGTCCTTTTCGTCCGCCCAGTCGCGTACGAAGCCGTACGGCGCCTTGGGATCCAGTAACAGCAGGCCGTCGAGCACCCGCCCGTCGTCGTACTGACAACGCACATCGGCGATCTTGGGGTAGCTCAGAACCCGCGGCCAGCCGGCCTTGTCGCAGGCCTGCGCCCCGCCCCAGTTCAGCGCCGGCGCCGGCAGCGGATGCCATACACCCTCGATGCGTACGCGTTGACTCGGGGCCGACGGGTTGGGCAGGCCGGCATCGGCAGGCGAGCGTGCCACCCAGCCGCGATCGACCAGCAGCCGCGTGCCGTTGTCCAGGCGCAGCGGAGTCCATACCCGATAGCCGACCTGGGAGGCATGCACCTGATCGGCCAACAGAATCTGGCGGTCGGCCTCGAACACGCCGCTCGCGTAATACGTGCGTCCCTGTACCGGTGCCTCGTCGCCCAATGTGACGATATCCGCCGGCGCCGCCGCCTCGGCCGACGTCTGCGCGGCAAGCAATCGCGCCTTGTAGTGGGCGCGTTCGATCTGCCAGATCCCGAGCGAACAGAAAACAAGCGCGCCAACGCCGAACAGCAGCACGCCCCACCAGGGCGGCGAAAATCGATAGGGGCCGATATTCATAGCCATACAGCCTTTTGTAATGACATCAGGGCTCGCTGCCCGAGCCTGCCGGGCCGAACGCGAAGCACGACGCAGGTCATTGCCCCATCCCGTTCGGCGGCGACGAATGCGCGGCCGACGCAGCCCGGGCGACCTTGCGAACCCCTCTAGCGTACCGGGCACGCCGAGCAGCGGCATGACAACGGTTCAAGTCTTGCCGTCTCGCGGCCGTTAGCAGCGTTGCATGACCACGCTCATGCCGGGCCTGGAGTGCGCGCATGCACACGGCGCCCGTGGGTCGAGAACCTTTAAAAAAACGGCCGCGCACACAAGGCGCCGCCGTCTTAGCACGCCTCGAACGAGGCAGGATCGTCGTCATGCCGTCCCGCAGCAAACCTGTTTCATCGCCTGTGCCAGGCACGCCCATGCCGGCTCGAGGCAGCCGTCGAAGCGCCGCGCCCCCGCTGGTGCCGAATACGCCCCGCAACCTGGCCGTACGGCTGCTCGACCTGGACTACTTCTAGGCGGCGAGATACCGCGCGACGTCGAGTCGCGCGGCGTCTATCACCCGCGGGCCAACCGACGCAGCAGCGCTGCGGTGGGCGCCCAGCCCAGACAGGCATCGGTGACCGACAGGCCGTAACGCAGCGCCGGGCCTAGCGGCTGCTTGCCGGTTTCCAGATGGCTTTCAAGCATTAGCCCGGCAATCGCCTGCGAGCCCTCTCGGCGCTGGGCCAGCACCTGCTCTGCAACTTCGGGCTGGCGTAGCGCATCCTTGCCGCTGTTGGCATGGCTGCAGTCCACGATCAGGCGCGAATTGTTGCCGGCATCCCCCAGGGCACGGGCGGCGGCCTGAACGCTGGCGCCGTCGTAGTTCGGGCCCTGGCGTCCGCCGCGCAGGATCAGATGTGCATCCGGGTTGCCCGTCGTAGTCACCAGAGCGCTCTGGCCGCTGTCGTCGAGGCCGAAATGACGGTGCGGGCATGACGCCGCCTGGATCGCATCCAGGGCCGCACCGAGTTCGCCGTCGGTGCCGTTTTTGAAGCCCACCGGCATGTCCAGACCGCTGACCAGCTCGCGATGGGTCTGGGATTCGGTGGTACGAGCACCGATCGCAGCCCAGCTGAGGGTGTCTTCGAGATAGTTGGCCACTGCCGGGCTGAGTATCTCCGTGGCGATCGGCACCCCCAGTTCGGCCAGCTCGATCAGCAGCCGGCGCGACACGCGCAGCCCGGCTTCGAGGTCGTTGCTCTCGTCGAGGTGCGGGTCATGCAGCAGGCCTTTCCAGCCGACCGTGGTTCGCGGCTTTTCTACATAGGCGCGCATGACGATCAGCAGCCGATCGCCCACTTCGTCGGCCAGCGCGGCGAGCCGGCGGCCATAGTCGAGCGCGGCCTCGGGGTCATGCAGTGAACAGGGGCCGGTTATCACCAGCAGGCGATCGTCTTGGCCGCCGAGTACGGCACGAATCGCGTTGCGGTGTTGCTGAATTCGATGCGCAAGCGCGGCGGATACAGGCAGCGCCTGGCGCAGGGCCGCCGGCGTGCTCAGCCCCAGGGTGCGGCGTGCTCGGCTCGGGTTATGGCGCTCGTGATCAAGCGTGGCAGCGGTGGCGGTCATGGGTTTTTCCTTGAAATACATGCGCGTTGCGCAAGGGCATGGATTGCTCGAAATCGGGCGCGGCGTTGTAGACGCCGTCGATAAACAGCCAGTCGCGGTAGCGGATATCGGGATACATGGATGACTCCGTGATGTTCGTGAATAAAAAAGGGGCCGAACGAAAAAACCCCCGGTTGGCACGCCAACCGGGGGTTAAGAAACTCGTCGGCAGGCGTCCCGTGATCGGGCGCCTGTCCGGGACGGATCAGACGCCGTAGCGGCTAAACCAATACCCGTAAAAATACGCGCGGGCCGCGCACACTGGCGCGCCGCGGTTGATCGATAGCGTGTTGTGTTGTTCTGAACGCATCGGTACAAGGCCTCTTTAGCTATCGCAAGAGCCTACGCCCTGTTGCAGCGAAGCTCAAGCGTGGTGCCCGCACCCGCCTTTCAAGCGTTGCTCCGCACGGCCGATAGTCCCTGACAGGACATCGGCGGTCGCTTTCGGGCCGTTCAGGAAATCGGACATGGCGGCCCGCAACTTCAACACATCCGCGCATCGCAGCCAGCTGCTGGGCCGGGCGCACGGTGCGCCGCGCCAGGTCGAACGCTCGTTCTGGCGGCTGTTGTTTCGCACCTCGATCATGGCCGGCGTCACACACATTCTGTTCGTAGCGCTGTTCTACAAGCTCGACGTCGAGCCGCTGGCCATCATCAATATCGGCAGCAGCGCGTTGTATCTGCTGATATGCCTGCTGATGCTACGCCTTCGAACCCGCTTCCTGGCCCTGGGCCTGTTCGTGTTCGAATTTCAGGCCCATGCGCTAATTGCCGCGTATCTGATCGGCTGGGACTCGGGCTTTCACTATTACGCCTTGCTCACCATCCCCCTGATCACCCTGGCCTATTTCCGTGACAAACGGATGAAAGGCGTCGCCATCTTCCTCGTCATCGCGCTCATGGTCGTCACCGACGCCTTGTCGCGTGGCGCAGCGCCCGCCTACGTATTACCGCGGTCGGTCGTCGACGCCCTGCATTACGCCAACCTGATCGCCAGTCTGACCATTCTTGCGGTGATCGTGGCGTTCTACTTCGGCCTGATTACCCGTACCGAAGACAAGCTGCGCAAGCTGGCTACCACTGACCCGCTCACCCACCTGCTTAATCGCCGCAGCATGCTCGAGATCTGGAATCTCGAATGTGCCACGCAACGGCGTTCGGGTAATCCGATGTCGGTGATTCTCTGCGATATCGACCATTTCAAGCGTATCAACGACCGGTATGGACACGACGTCGGCGATCAGGTGCTGCGCGTGGTCAGCGACACGCTCGCGAGCAAGACCCGCCAGTCCGACCACGTCGCCCGCTGGGGTGGCGAGGAATTTCTGGTGCTCATGGTGGGTACGCCTATCGACAAGGCCGAGCAGCTCGCTGAACACCTGCGGCAAACCGTCAGCCACCTGGACGTGTGCATCGATCCCGAGAACGACGTGCAGTTAACGGTTACGCTCACCTTCGGCGTCACCGACATGCCGCCGCATCAACTCGATTCCCAGGAGGCTGCAATCACACGCGCGGACGTCGCCCTCTATGCCGGCAAGCACGCCGGGCGCAATTGCGTACGCTGCCAGGCCTACGACGCGCCACTCACGCGCCATAGCGCCGCATGACCGACACACGCCCGTCGATTGCCTGTTGGCCGCAAGGCCTGCCATAACACCGCCCTTTCAGCCGGAGCTCACCATGCATCGTCGCTTTATCGTTTCCTTGCTCTGTGTAACGGCCCTGGTCGGCGCCGGCTGTGCCAGCGGCCCGCAGGAACACACTGCCCGTTACGAATGCAAAAGCGAACGCCCCTTCACCGTGACCTATCGCGGCCCCGAAACGGCGATCCTGCAAATGGGCCCGCGCCTGATTGAAATGCAGGCCGCACCCAGCCCGGTCGGCCAGCGCTATGCCGGCACCGAGCTACAGCTGCTCATTCAGACTGAGGACGACGATCGCCACGCCACGCTGTTTACCCGCGGCAACGATGGCGGGCCGGGCGAAATCGTCGAGCAATGCCGCGAGACCGAACGCGACTGACCGGGGATCGCGCCGACGCAGGATCGCTCGCCCGCAATACAAGCGTACAGGGCCGAATCGTATCCCTATACTCGGAGCTGAATTCAGCCATGCCCGTCGAGACCCGCTCATGAAACCGGAAACTATTGCCCTGCACGCCGGCTATGCGCCGGACGAACAGCACGCCGTTGCCGTGCCGATTCACCAGACCACCTCCTTTGCCTTCGACAACGCCCAGCACGCGGCCGATCTGTTCGATCTCAAGGAAGCGGGCAATATCTATAGCCGGATCACCAATCCCACCTGTGGCGTGCTCGAACAGCGCGTGGCCGCACTCGAAGGCGGCGTGGGCGCGCTGGCACTGGCTTCCGGCATGGCGGCGATCACCGCGGCCATCCAGACCATCGCCGAAGCGGGAGACAATATCGTGTCGATCAGCGAACTGTATGGCGGCACCTACAACCTGTTCGCGCATACGCTGCCGCGCCAGGGTATTACCGTACGCTTTGCCGACAAGGACGATCTTGAAGCCATGGCGGGCCTGATCGACGAACGCACGAAGGCGCTTTACTGCGAATCCATCGGCAACCCGTCGGGCAACATCTCGGATATCGCGCGGCTGGCAGAAATCGCCCATGCCCACGGCATACCGCTGATGGTCGACAACACCGTCTGCTCGCCCATGCTGCTGCGCCCCATCGAACACGGTGCGGATATCGTCGTGCATTCGGCCACCAAGTATATAGGCGGTCATGGCACCACCATCGGCGGGCTGATCGTGGATTCCGGGCGTTTTCCCTGGCTCGATCACGCCAAGCGTTTTTCGCTGCTGACCGAACCGGACGTGTCGTATCACGGCATCAACTATGCCAAGGACGTTGGCGAGGCCGCGTTCATCACCCGTGCCCGCGTGGTGCCACTGCGCAACATGGGCGGCGCGATGAGCGCGATGAACGCCTGGCTTTTCCTGCAGGGTCTGGAAACCCTGGCCCTGCGCATGGAACGCGTCTGCTTCAACACCCAGCGCATCGCCGAGTACCTGGATGCGCACGCGCGGGTGGCCTGGGTCAGCTATGCCGGCCTGACCAGCCACCGCGATCATCACCTGGCCGAAAAATACATGAACGGCCAGGCCTCGGGCATTCTCAGCTTCGGGATCGTGGGCGGCTTCGACGCAGGGGTGAAGTTCTACGATGCGCTCGGGCTGTTCGCACGGCTGGTCAATATCGGCGATGCCAAGAGCTGTGCCGCCATGCCCGCAGCCACCACCCACAGCCAGCTCAACGAAGCCGAGCTCGAAAGCGCTGGCGTCACCGCCGACATGGTACGGCTGTCGGTCGGTATCGAGCATATCGACGACCTGATCGCGGATCTGGACCAGGCCCTGAAAGCGGCCACCTAGCGGGACATCGGCAGGCGGCGCGCGCGCCTGAGCGGCGTTGCCGCTCGCTTATTTGCATTCAGCAAACGGCGCTCGCGGCGTCTTGTCAGACGCGCGCAAAAGACACCGGCGCGACCGTAGATGAATAGATCAGAGGTTCCTTAGAGCAGGCTGGCGACACAGACGGTATTGCCGGTGATCTTGGCTTCCTCCTTGAGCCGGGTGATCAGCGTCATGAGCGCGTGCTCGCTGCGTGGGCCGCTGTGCTCGGCGCGCCGTACCGCGGCACAGCTGGCCGAGAGCAAGGGAAATTGCGCACGCCGACCGCTGCGATCATGACCGACGATACGCCTCGCCTTGCGGTCGGAGTCGCTGTACAGCGACTCCGCGCTTGAACGAAATTCTGCGACCACACGCATCGCCGATTCGACACCGACACCGGCCGCATCGCCGCGCAGGCCAACGAAGAAATCGTCGCCGCCGATATGGCCAATCAGGCCATCGAAGGCGGCGAATGCCTTGCCCAGCAGATCGGCAAACATGCGCAGCGCCCGGTCGCCCATGCGAAAGCCGTAGGCATCGTTGAACGCCTTGAAGTTGTCGAGATCGAAATACATCAGCGTGAGCGTGGCGGGCACGGCCAGCTGTTCGGCAATGAAACGTTCGATCGAGGGATTGCCCGGCAAACCGCTGAGCGGATTCTGATCGCGTGCGAGTTCCAGATTGCGCTCCTGCACGGCCAGCACCAGTGCCTCCGCACTGAGCACGCCGCGATAGCGGCCGTCTTCGGTGATGAGCACCCCGTCGCGGCTGGGGCTGACCGCGTACTGCTCCAGGATGATATCGATGGGCGTGTTGATATCGGCGACCGGGCAGCGACGTACGAACAGATCGAGATGATCGCCGACCTTCTTGCGTGACAGCAGATCGCGTCCGTAGGGCGAGTAGATGTATTCCTTGAGCTCGGTTTCGCGGATCACGCCGATGGCTTGCCGGTTGTCGCCGAGAAACGGAAAGAACGAGCGCTGCGGGTTGACGCGAAACGACTCGAAAATATCTTCCATGCGCATACCGACATCGATAGCCGGGGCATGATCGAGCTGGTCCGAAACGAAACGCGACTCGAGCCGCTCGCGTCTGCGATCCTTGCGGCGCATCTCGGCCACGACCTCGTAAACCTGTTGGATATGCTCGACACGCTGACTGGGTCTCTCGATGAGATACCCCTGTACCAGGTCGCAGCCGATCTCGCGGCAGGTATAGAACTCGGCTGCGGTTTCCACGCCTTCGGCTACCACGCGAATCCCCAGCGTCTTGGCCAAGCTTACGACATGCGACAGAAACACCTTCTTCTTATGGTCGCTGCCGATACCGCAGATAAAGTAGCGGTCGATCTTCACGTACTCCGGGTGCGTGTCGTATAGCAGCGCCAGCCCCGAAAAGCCCGTGCCGAAGTCGTCGAGGGCAATCTGCACGGTGCGACTGCGATAGGCCCGCAGGATCTCGTAGGCGGCCTGACCGCGGCCCATATCCTTGCGCTCGGAAACCTCGAGCACGACCGACGAGGGACGCAGCCCGCAGCGTTCGAGCATCGCCACGGTCGCGGCCGGTCGGTAGCCCGGCGCGCTGAACACGCGATTGTCGATGTTGAAGAACAGGCGCAGCTCGCGATGGTGCGGTATGCGGCTGAACTTCTCGAACGCCATCTGCTTGAGCAGCGCATCGACTTCGAGCAGCAAGCCGAGCTCGAACGCCTGGTCGAACACGCTTTCGATGCTGGCGAACCCGGCCTTAGCCCAGCCCCGCATCAGCGCTTCGACCCCATAGCAGCGTCCGCTGTTGAAGCTCGCGATCGGCTGAAAGGCGTAGTCGATATGCCGCGCGAGTACGGCAAGGAAATCATGTCCCTTTGCCTTGTCGGAAAACCTGGCCGTTACCGCCATGTCCATGTCTGCGCCCCTGTGCAATCTACCCACGGTGTATGGCTTCGCGTTCTGTGTTCGCCGGTTTTTTATCGACCGGGGCCAGTCGACGTTGATAGCGAAAACCTTTATTTCACAATAAATTCACTTAAGGAAGCGCTGCATAACCTGTCACGGTCGCGCCGGCGTGCTTTGCGCGTGATTGACAGACAAGTGAGAGCGTAGCGTGCCCAAGCCAAAAACAAGTGGCACGGTAGCGAACACTG
>NZ_CAXGSH010000012.1:0-50313 GCF_964012375.1 uncultured Salinisphaera sp. | reverse complement strand
CAGGCGCGCCTCGCGCAGTACGTCCTTGACGCGCCGATGCCCGCCCGACCGCGCCGGTACGCGCTCGCCGCCGCGCCGCAGGGCGACGGTCAGAGCCAGACCCACGCGCGGCGCCGGCGCCAGGGCAAGCGTCCCGCAGCCCGCTGGCAGCGACAGTGGCGTGCGCCCATCCCAGCGTTGCTCGAAGTCGGCGCGCACGGCCGGCAAGCGCGCCATCGCATACAGCCGGCCGTCAAAAAGCCGTACTTCGGTATCCGCGAACGCCACCACCGGACTGGCGACCAGGCGCGATGCCCCCAGTTCGATAATCTGCGCGACGTGGCGGTGGTCGGGTCGATCGTGTCCGGCCTGTACCAGCCAGCGGCGAACGACCTGCTTGGCACGCGCCGGCCCCAGCCCGTCGAGCACGTGCGTCTCAAGCGCGTCGTCTTGTGCCAGCGCCTGTTCCAGGTCGATCGCGGCCAGGGTGTCGATCGCGGCGGCGGCCTCTTGGGCATGCGCTGCACTACGGGCCAGCAACCGGTCGGCCTGTGGCCAGCGGCGTCTGAGCTGCGGCATGATCGATTCGCGCAGGAAGCTGCGTGCGATCGCGGAGTCGTGATTGCTGGGGTCGTCGATCCACTGCAGACCCTGTGCTTCGGCATAAGCCGCGATGGTGTCATGGTCGATATCGAGCCAGGGCCGCCAGTGCCGATGCTCGCCCAGGCGCGCGCTATGCGGCATGCCGGCCAGGCCTTGCGGGCCGGCACCCCGCAGCGCCTGCAGCAGGAAGGTTTCGGCCTGATCACGGGCGTGGTGTGCGGTGATCAGCGTTTCGTCGCTCTCAAGCGCCGCGCATAACGCCTCGTAGCGGGCCTCGCGTGCGGCCGCCTCGAGGCCGCGGCCGGCCGTGGCCACGTGAATATCGACACGGGTGTATGCCACGTTCCAGGCGGCCGCCCGGCGCGCACAGTCCGCGGCCCAGCGTTGTGCGTCGGGCTGCAGGTGATGGCAGACATGAATGGCACGCACGGGCAGCGCCGGCGCGGATTCGACCAGGGCATGCAACAGCGCGGTGGAATCCAGGCCGCCACTGAATGCCAGCACGAGCCCGCGCGTGCCCGCCGGCGGGCGCTCGAGCGCGGCCTGCAGGCAGGCGAAGCGCTGCTTCACCCCACGAGCTTGAAGTCGCCGAAGGCCATCCAGCGGTTGTAGCGGGCTTCCAGCAGCTCGTCGACGCCCATGCGCTTGAGCCGCGTCATGTTCGCCAGCAGGCGTTCACGCATCTGCTTCATCAGCTGCTTGGGGTCGCGATGGGCACCGCCGAGCGGCTCTTCGACCACTTCGTCGACCAGCTTGAGCCGGTGCAGATCCTCGGAGCCCACCTTCATCGCCTCGGCCGCTTCCTCGGCCCGCTCGGCCGACTTCCACAGAATCGAGGCACAGCCTTCCGGAGAAATCACCGAGTAGATGCTGTACTGGAGCATCATTAGGTGATCGCCCACGCCTACCGCCAGCGCGCCGCCGGAGCCGCCCTCGCCGACCACGGTACACAGGATCGGCACGCGTAGACGGGCCATTTCGAAAAGATTGCGGGCGATGGCCTCGGACTGATTGCGCTCTTCCGCGCCAATGCCCGGATAGGCGCCCGGCGTATCGATGAAGGTGAGCACCGGCATGTTGAAGCGCTCGGCGAGCTTCATCAGGCGCAGCGCCTTGCGATAGCCCTCCGGGCGCGGCATGCCGAAGTTGCGATAGATCTTTTCCTTGGTGTCCCGGCCTTTCTGGTGGCCGATCACCATCACCGACTGCCCGCCCAGCCGGGCCGTGCCGCCGATGATGGCCGGGTCGTCGGCATAGGCACGATCACCGTGCAGCTCGACGAAGTCCGTGAACATGCCGTCGATATAGTCCTGCATGTACGGACGCAGGGGATGACGCGCCATCTGCGCGACCTGCCAGGTCGACAGCTTGGAAAAGATCTGCTCGGTCAGGCTGCGGCGCTTGCCTTCGAGCTTGGTGATCTCTTCGCTGAGATTGACCTCGCTGCCGTCGGCGACGAAGCGCAGCTCCTCGATCTTTTCCTGTAACTCGGCAATCGGCTGTTCGAAATCGAGGTAGTCGAGGTTTTTCTGCGCCATCGTGTATTGCTGCTTCGCCCGCTGCGCGGCTTATTGGGTAATTGACTGTTCGCGACGATAACGTACTTGCACGTGATCCGCACCCACAAGCTGGCGCAGATCGCTTAGCAGTTCGTCGCATAGACGCACCCGCGTTTCCCCCAGAGTAAGCACCGCGCGGGCCTGATCGTTGCTGTAGCGCACGACCACGTCGCAGCCGGCTTCCTCGGCGCGGTGGCGGTCCACGCAGCCGACCAGCGCATCGACATCAACCTTGGGTGTGGCCCGCAGCAGCACGCGATGGGCGAAGCGCGCCTGGGCGGTATCGAAGTCCATGACCGTTTCTGCATTCAGCCGGAAGCCGTCGCTGAAATCGTCGTACTGCAGCTTGCCTTCGACGACCACCAGCTTGTCCGCCGCCAGCAGATGACCGTATTCGGCGGCTTTTTCCTCGAACAGCGGGCATTCGATACGTGCGCTGCCGTCGTCCAGGACCACGATGATGCGGCGGCCTTTTTTCATCCGGCGTACTTCCACCACCAGGCCGGCCACCACCGCGCTGCGCTTGTTGCCGCCGCGCCGCCCGCGACCGCCCTCTTCCGGGCGCGGCATCGCCGCGACCTGCTCGGCGATCTTGCCCTGGGTCATAAGCGCGAGCTCGTCTTCCCAGGCCTTGATCGGGTGACCGGTCAGATACAGACCGAGGGTATCGCGCTCGGCGCGCAGGCGTTCGTCCTCCGGCCATTCCGGGCGTTCTTCCAACGGCGGGCCGACGTTGTCGGTGGCATCTTCGGCCAGCCCGAACATGTCGTTCTGGCCGGCGCTGGCCGCGCTGCGGTCCTGCTCGGCGGCCGCCAGCGCCCGCGTAAGCCCCTGCATGAGGCTGGCCCGGTTCGGGCCCAGCTGGTCCAGCGCGCCCGCGTTGATCAGCGCTTCGAGAGCGCGACGGTTTGCCTTGGAGGTATCGATACGCCGACAGAAGTCGTAGAGGTTGGCGTATGTTCCGTTCTCACGGCGCTCCTCGATCACGGTTTCGATCGCGCCGCGGCCCAGGCCCTTGATCGCCCCCAGGCCGTAGCGGATCGCGCTGTCGTCGACCACGGAAAAATTGTATTCGGAAGAATTCACGTCCGGTGGCAGCACATCGATATTCAATCGATGGCACTCGTCGATCATGATCACGACCTTGTCGGTGTGATCCATATCCGCCGACAACACCGCCGACATGAAATCGGCCGGGTAATAGGCCTTGAGCCAGGCGGTCTGGTAAGACACAAGCGCATAGGCGGCCGAATGCGACTTGTTGAAGCCGTAGCCGGCGAACTTCTCCACCAGATCGAAGATATACGCTGCGGTGTTCTCTTCGATACCGTTCGCCACCGCGCCCTGGACGAAGCCCTCGCGCTGCTTGGCCATCTCCTCGGGCTTTTTCTTGCCCATGGCACGACGCAGCAGGTCGGCGTTGCCCAGGCTGTAGCCGGCCAGCACCTGGGCGATCTGCATCACCTGTTCCTGATACAGGATCACGCCGTAGGTGGGCTCGAGCACCTCGGCGAGACTGTCGTGCGGATACACGACCCGGGCCTTGCCGTGCTTGCGATCGATGAAGTCCTCGACCATGCCCGATTCGAGCGGGCCCGGACGATAGAGGGCGACGAGAGCGACGATATCTTCCAGCTCGTCGGGCTTGAGCTGTTTGACCAGCCGGCGCATACCGGAGGATTCGAGCTGGAACACGGCCGTGGTATCGCCGGCCTTGAGCAGTTCGTAGGGCTTCTTGTCGTCCAGCGGGATAGAACGGATATCGATCGGATCCTTGCCCGATTTCGCCAGCCGTGCGTTGGCCACCTGCACGGCCCGATCGATGATGGTGAGCGTACGCAGGCCCAGAAAGTCGAACTTCACCAGGCCGACGGCTTCGACATCGTCCTTGTCGAACTGGGTCACCCGGTTGCCGCCCCCGGCTTCGCAGTAGAGCGGCGTGAAATCGATGAGGTTGGACGGCGCGATCACCACGCCGCCCGCATGCTTGCCGGGGTTGCGCGACAGCCCCTCCAGCGCCAGCGCCAGATCGAGCAGATAGCCGACCTCTTCATCCTCGCGCGACTGGCGCAGCTCTTCCGACTCCTCGAGCGCACGCGTGAGCGTCATGTCGGGCGCGAACGGCACCTGCTTGGCGATGCGGTCGACCATGCCGTAGGGATGGCCGAGCACACGGCCGACGTCGCGCACCACCGCCTTCGCGGCCATGGTGCCGTAGGTGATGATCTGGCTGACCTTTTCCTGACCGTAGCGCTGGGCGACGTATTCGATGACCCGGTCGCGACCGTCCATGCAGAAGTCGACGTCGAAGTCGGGCATGGATACACGTTCGGGGTTGAGAAACCGCTCGAACAACAGGTCGTAAGCCAATGGATCCAGGTCGGTAATACCCAGCACATACGCCACCAGCGAGCCGGCACCCGAACCACGGCCCGGGCCCACCGGCACGCCGTTCTCGCGCGCCCAGCGGATAAAGTCGGCGACGATGAGAAAGTAGCCGGGAAAGCCCATGGTCTTGATCACGTCGAGTTCGTGATCGAGGCGGGCATCGTATTCCGGCTTGCGGCGTTCGCGCTCGTCTTCGTCCGGGTACAGCAGCTCGAGGCGTTCGGCCAGGCCCGATTCGGACTCCGCGCGCAGGAACGTGGCAGCGTCGTGCCCTTCCGGCACCGGGAACTCGGGCAGTACGTTCTCGCCCAGGGTGAGTTCGAGATTGCAGCGGCGTGCGATCTCGACGCTGTTCTCCAACGCTTCCGGCAGGTCCGCGAACAGCTCGGCCATCTGTTCCGGGGTTTTCAGATACTGCTCGGGGGTATAGTTCTTCGGCCGGCGCGGATCGGCGAGCGTGTAGCCGCCGTGGATGGCCACGCGGGCTTCGTGGGCATCGAAATCGTCGGCTTGGGGAAAGCGCACGTCGTTGGTGGCAACGATCGGAATATCGTGGCGCAGGGCCAGCCCCACCGTCTCCGAAAGCCAGGCCGCCTCGCCGCTGCGCTCGCAGCGGGTGACTTCCAGATAGTAGCGATCGCCGAATATCTGCTGCCAGGCCAGCGCGCGCGAATCGGCTATTTCCGGCTTGCCGGCCATCAGCGCCATGCCGGTATCGCCGACCATGCCGCCGGAGAGCGCGATCAGCCCCTCGGCCTTGTCGGCCACCCATTCGCGCTGGCACAACACCTGCCCACGATGCTGGCCGTGCAGATAGGCCTGGGTGAGCAGATCGCAGAGGTTGCGATAGCCGACCCGGTTCTGGGCCAGCAGCGTCAGCCGCGACGGCGTCTCCTGCGGGCCTTCGTCGATATGCAGGTCGACGCCCACGATCGGCTTGATGCCGGCGCCAAGCGCGGCCTTATAGAACTTGACCATGCCGAACAGGTTGACATTGTCGGTGATCGCCACCGCCGGCATGTTCGCCTCCCGCGTCTGCGCCAGCAGCGGCTTGATCCGCACGATGCCGTCGGACAGGGAGTATTCGGTATGGACACGCAGATGGACGAATTCAGCGGGCATAGGCTTTTCTATCGGTCGAGCGCCTCGAAGCAGGCGCCGGCATGGGCAAACGTGGCGCCGGGCAGGCACGCCCAGCAGGGGGCGCGGCCGGCGTCGCTCATCATTCTAACGAGCTATGCGGCGCGATTGTCGCAACGCTCGGGCACTAACCATTCGTCTGTGTCGACAAGGCACGCCACGCGTGCCTTCGGCGTCGTCGCGTCAACGCGACCCTGCGCTGCAGCGACCGTGTTTCTACGGCCCTGCGCGCAGCCGCGAACCGCCATACTGCGGTCGGTGGGCATCAGGGCGCTCGGCCCTAGCCGGGCTGATCGATGAAGTCGATCTGGTGCGGCTGCAGCGCCCGGGCCACGGGCGCGAAGCTGCGCCGATGTATCGGCGTCACCCCGTGGGCGTCGATGGCATCGCGATGGGCACGCGTGCCATAGCCCTTGTGCTGGCCGAAGCCGTAGCCCGGATAGCGGGCATCGAACTCGCTCATCTGCCGATCGCGGGCCACCTTGGCGATGATGGAGGCGGCGCTGATCGCCGGTACGCTGCCGTCACCGCCGACCACCGTACGCAGCGGCATGTTCAACGGCGGCGGCTGGTTGCCGTCCACCCAGGCCACAAAGGGTGTCAGCGAAAGCGCCGCCACCGCACGCTGCATGGCCAGCAGGCTCGCCTGCAGAATATTGAGACTATCGATCTCGGCCGCGGAGGCTTCGGCGATGGCATAAGCAAGGGCGCGCTGGCGAATCCGTTCATCCAGGCGTTCGCGCTCGGCCGCCCCGATCGCCTTCGAATCGGTCAGGCCGCGCAGCAGCGGCCGCGCCGGCAGAATGACCGCGGCCGCGACCACCGGCCCGGCGAGCGGGCCCCGCCCCACTTCGTCCACGCCGGCGACCAACGGACAGGCAAAGCGACGCTTTCGACGCCTCATCGGCGCGCCTCGATAAGGGCGGCGACCGCATTCGCAGCGCGCTCATCGGCGTCGCAGGCCAGCTGCTGGTGGATCGCGTCAAAGGCATCGGTCTGGGCCGCGCGTGCCGGGCCGGATTCCAGCAGCCGTTCGACCTCGGGGCCCAGTACCGAAACCCGGGCCTGCTGCTGCAGACACTCCGGCACCAGCGCACGCTGGGCGAGCAGATTGGGCATGCTCACATGCTCGGTCTTGATCAGGTTGAACACACGGGCGATCGCATAGTTCATCGCCGACAGCTTGTAGGCCACCACCATCGGCGTTTTTGCCAGCAGCGCCTCCAGCGTGGCCGTGCCCGAGGCCAGCAGCAGCACGTCGGCCGCGCGCATGACTTCCCGCGACCGCCCGTCGATGAGCCGGATATCCAGATCCGCACCCGTCTCGGCAATCTGGGCTTCGAAGAGTTCGCGCACCGCGGGTGTCGCCATCGGTGCCACAAACCGAAGTTGCGGGTGGCGCGCCTGCAGCCAGCGCGCGGTTTCGATGAACACCGGCCCAAGCCGGCTGACCTCGGAGCGACGGCTGCCGGGCAGCAGACCCAGAAGCGGCGCATCGGTGTCCAGCTCCAGGGCACGCCGGGCGCTGGTGCTGTCGGGGTGCAGGGGCAATTCGTTGGCCAGAGGATGGCCGACGAACGTCACCGGGATATCGAAACGGCGAAAGAACGCTTCTTCGAACGGAAATATCGCCAGCAAAAGGTCGACGGCCTTGCGAATGCTCTTGGTGCGCCCCTGTCGCCAGGCCCAGGCGGTCGGACAGACATAGTGGACGGTGGCGATACCGCGCTGGCGTACCCGCATTTCGAGGCCGGTATTGAACGCCGGCGCGTCGATACCGATGAACGCATCCGGCCGGGTAGCGACGACGTGCTCGAACAGGCGCCGTCGCAGACGCAGCAGCCGCGGAATCTGACCGATCACTTCGCTGATGCCGAACAGCGATAGCGCTTCGATATCTGCCAGCGTTTCGCAGCCGGCCTCGCGCATGAGCGGCCCGGTCACGCCTTCGAAGCGGGCGCCGGGGTAGCGTTGTCGCAGCGCGCGGATCAGCCCCGCGCCAAGCACGTCGCCGGACTGTTCTCCGGCCACGATGAAAAAACGGGGCTGCGCATCGACCACGTGCTAGCGAATGATGCCGCGCTCGGCCAACTCGATCGATTCCAGCATCAGGCGTACAGCCTCGCTCGACTCGGCCGGTTCACGCAGCGCTTCGCGCGCCTGCTCCAGACGCAGCTTGGAGCGGTAGATGGTGCGATAGGCGCGCTTGGCGGCAGTGACCTCTTCCTCGCTATAGCCACGACGACGCATGCCCACGGAGTTGACCCCGTGCGGTACGGCCGGCGCGCCGGCGCTGCGAACGAAGGCCGGTACGTCCTGTTGTACGCCGCTGCAATAGGCCAAAAACGCCATCGTGCCCACGCGCCGGAACTGATACACCAGCGCGAACCCGGCCAGAATACAGAAGTCGCCGATACGCACATGCCCTGCGAGGCTGGCCCCGTTCGCCATGGTGATGCCGTTGCCAAGCACGCAGTCGTGGGCGATATGGGTATAGGCCATCAGCAGGTTGTCGTCGCCGATGATGGTCTCGCTCTGGTCGATCACGGTGCCGCGATGCACGCTGCAGTATTCGCGAAAGGTGTTGCGATCGCCGATGGTCAGCCGCGTGGGCTCGCCGGCATATATACGATGCTGCGGTTCCGCGCCCAGCGATACGAACTGGAAGATCTGGTTTTCGCGGCCGATGGTGGTATGGCCGGAAATGACCACATGCGGACCGACGCGCGTGCCGGCACCAATCTTGACGTGCGGGCCGATGACGCTGAACGGGCCGATATCGACATCGTCGGCGATCTCGGCTTCGGGATGAACTTGTGCGCTGGGATCAATTGGCATCGGGCTTGCCCGGTACCGCCATCATCTGAGCACGGCAGGCGAGCTCGTCGCCAACCCAGGCTTCGGCATCGAAACGCCAGATCCGCTTCTTGGCCGAACCCACCACGAGCTTGAGCAACAGCTGATCACCCGGCACAACGCGGCGCTTGAAGCGTGCCTTGTCGATGCCTGCGAAATAGACGATGGTGCCCTCTTCCGACTCCACCGTACGCATACCCAGAATCAGCCCGGCCTGGGCCAGCGCTTCAAGGATGAGCACGCCCGGCATGACCGGCTCGCTCGGGAAATGGCCCGGAAAGAACGGCTCGTTGATGGTGACGTTCTTGATTGCGGTGATCGACTTGCCCGGCTCGCAGGCAAGCACCCGGTCTACCAGCAAAAACGGAAACCGATGCGGTAATTGCCGCATGATCGCCTTGATATCGTCTTGGTCGCTCATTCGTTATTCTCCGAGGAAGGGGCCGCGCGCTCCACCCGGCGCAGGCGCCGCTCGATCTTGTCGAGCTGTCTAAACAGGGCAAGGCGCTTGCGCCAGCCGGTAGCCGGCATGGCGCGAAAAGTCGACGAGTATACGCCGCTTCGGTCGATGTTCTTGGGGACCTGGCTGGCGGCGGTCACGATGACGCCATCCGCGATGGTGACGTGATCACCGATGCCTACGCCACCGCCGATCATGCAGTTCGAGCCGATCGTGCAGGAACCCGCGATACCGGTACAACCAGCCACGACCGTATGCGCGCCGATGCGGCAGTTGTGCGCGATATGCACCTGGTTGTCGATCTTCACGCCGCGTTCGATCACGGTGTCGTCCAACGCGCCGCGGTCGATGGTGCTGCCGGCGCCGATTTCCACGTCGTCGCCCACGCGCACGCCACCCATCTGGGGGATCGGCTCCCAGCCGGCGCCGTTATGAACGAGCCCGAACCCGCGCCCGCCGATCACGGCATTGGCTTCGATCGTGGTACGCGCGCCGATGTGAACCCGGTCGCCGATGCTGCAATTGCTGGCGATACGGGTATCCGCGCCGATATACACGTCCGCGCCGATCACCGTATTCGCGCCGATGACCGCGCCGGCCTCGATGACGCTGTTCGCGCCAATAACCACATTGGCGGCGATGCTGGCCTGCTCGTCGACGCGGGCACTTTCGGCGACCACGGCACGGGCATGAATGCCGGCCGAGGCCGGCCCACGCTCGAACAGCGCGGCGACACGCGCGAACGCCAGCCGCGGCTGTTTGGCAACCAGGGCCGGTATATCGACGGCTTCGGCCACCGCCGGCGGGCAGATAACGGCCGCGGCCGCGCTGCGGCGCACCGTTTCGATCTGGGACGGGTTTTCGGCAAAGCCTATACAGTCGGGCTTGCCCGGCTCGAGGGCGCATACGCCATGAATAGCCGTCTGTGCCGTCTCCGGCGGCACGACCAGATCGAATCGCTCGGCCAGCACCGCGAGCGTGAGCGCGGGCGACGTGTTCGTCGCCATGGCTTAACCGTCCCCGAGTTCGGCCAGGATCTCGTCGGTCACATCGACTGCATCACTGCTGTAGATCACGCCTTCGCCCAGAATCAGGTCGTAGCCGTTGTCCTCGGCATACTGGTTGATGATATCCAGTATATCGCCGCGCATCTGCTCGAATTCCTTCTGCTCCGCGTCGGAGACATCGTCGTTGTACTTGCTGCGTTCGAGCTGCAGTTCCCGCTGCCGATCGCGGATATCGCTCTGCAGCCTGTCGCGATCCTCATCGCTCATCACGCTGCCGTCCTGGGCAAGGCGGTCCATATCCTGGCGTAGCGCGTTCGCTTTCGCCTCGAGGGCATTCTTTCGCTTGGCGAACTGTGTGGCCATGCTCGACTTGGCTCGTGCCGCCTGGGGCGACTCGTTAACCACCCGCGATACGTCCACCACGCCGATACGCAGAACCTTGTTCGCGCCGTCACTGGCCGCCGGCGCCGCCTGCAGCGCCCCCGTAAACGCGAGCATGAACGTCAGGGCAAGCGCGAGCGGAATGCGTCGTATCGAATACATGTCGCTGTCGAACCCTGCCCGGCTAGAGCCCGACGCCGAAGGAGAACTGGAAGCGATCGACGTCGTCGTTGTCCGGATCGTCCACGTAGGCCGCATAGCTCACGCGCAGCAGGCCGAAGAACGGCGTGAACCAGTAGAAAGCCACGCCCGCGGACTTGCGCAGGTCCGAGGCTTCGAATGCGCTCGCGTCCTCGTAGACGTTACCGATGTCGTAGAAGGCGGTCAGGCGCGTGGACTTGTTGTCGGACTCGAGGAACGTCGGAATCACGAGTTCGCTTTGCAGCGTGGTCAGAAACTGGCCGCCGAACGGATTGTCTAGCGAATCCCGCGGGCCGAGACCACCGTTCGAGTAGCCGCGCACCGACCGGGCACCGCCCGCGAAGAAGTTATCGTAGGGCGGCACATCCTCGCCGTCGCCCCAGACATCGGTCTGGGCAACACGACCATCCACGGAAAGCACCATCTTGTCCGACAGCCCGGGAACCCAGGCGCCGACGCGGAAGTAGCGCTCATGCTCGAGGCTCGTATCGTAATACTCGAGGTCCGAGCCCGGGCCCTTGATGTTGAACTGGAACTCGGTGTTGCTGCCGCGGGTGGCGAAGAAAGTGCGATTACGCGTATCCCGCGACCAGCCGGTCTGCAGTTCGTAGGTGGTGGCTTCCTTGCCGTTTTCGTCGATGAACTCGGCCAGCTCGTCGGAAAGACGCTGTTCGCCGTTGCGGTTGACGGCCGAGTTGATTTCGTTGCGCTCGACGCCGAGACCGGCCCGCAGCTGCGAGTATTCGGTGATCGGCAAACCAAAGGTTACCGCGCCGCCGACCGAGTTCAGGTCGAAGCCGGAGCCGATACGGATCAGCTGGTCGGTATTGCGGTAGAACGCCGAGATGGTACGCGATACGCCCTCGTCGGTGAAATACGGGTCGGTCCAGCTCGCGCCCACGCTCTTGGCGTAGTCGTTGGTTTCCGCACGCAGGCTCAGACGGTTGCCGGTGCCACGAAAGTTGCTGTGCGAGACGCTGCCGTTGATGAGAAAGCCCTGGGCATCGGAGAAGCCCACACCGAATTGCAGCGTGCCTGCGGCGCGTTCGGTCACGTCGTAATCGACATCGACCAGATCTTCGCTGCCGGCGACCTTTTCTGTGTTGACCTGCACGTCCTGCACGTAAGGCAGCCGCGCCAGGCGGGTGCGCGAACGCTCCACGCCACGACGCGAGAACGGCGCGCCTTCGAACTGGCGCATTTCCCGACGCAGGGTTTCGTCGTTGGTCTTGTCGTTGCCGTTGAAGGTGATCTGACGGACATAGGCACGCTTGCCCGGGTCGATGAAGAAGGTCAGGTCGACCGTCTTGTCTTCATCGTTGATCCGGGTGAGCGGGTCGACGTCGGCGAAGGCATAGCCGAAATCCGCCAGGCCGGAGCTGATGCTGTTGGCCGAGGCGTCGACATCGCCGCGCGAGAACGTCTGGCCCGGCTCGACCGTGACCAACCGCTGCAGGCTGGTCTGCGGCACGATCATGTCACCGGCGAATTCGTAGTCGTTGATGGTGTATTGATCGCCCTCGTCCACGTTGATGGTGAGGAAGATGTTGCGGTTATCCGGCGACAGCGACACCTGGATCGACGACACGTTGAAACGCACGTAGCCGCGGTTCTGATAGAAGGAGTTCAGCGACTCCAGGTCACCGAGCAGCTTCTCGCGCGAATAGCGGTCCCGGCTGCGCCAGAACGTCAACGGATGGGTATAGGCCGGCGAACTGGCCTTTAGCTCGAACACGTCGCGCAGCTCATCGTCGCTGAAGTGTTCGTTGCCGATGATGTTGATGTCCTTGATCGAGGCGACCTCGCCTTCGGTCACGTCGATATCGACGGCTACGCGATTGTTGTCGAGCTCCTTGACCTCGGTATCGATCGCCACGCTGTAATAGCCGTTGGCGTAGTACTGGCGGCGCAGCTCCTGTTCGAGCTGGTCGACGAGCGAGCGCTTGTAAAGCTCGCCCTTCGCCAGTCCCTGCTGTGCAAGCGCATCCTTGAGCTGCTCGCCGCCGATGTTCTTGTTGCCCTCGATTGAAAAGCTCGCGATCTCGGGGCGCTCGGTGACGTCAACAACGAGGGTGTTGCCTTCACGCTGAAGCGCGACGTTCTCGAACAGTCCGGTGTCGTATAGCGCACGAATCGACTGCTGGGCACGGGCCTCGCTCAGACGATCGCCCACCGACAGGGGCAGATAGGTCAGAACGGTGCCGGGCTCGAGGCGTTGTACGCCGACCACGCGCACGTCGTCCACGCGGAAGTCGTAACCCGAATCCGACGATTGAGTCTGCGCCCAGGCGCTTGCAGCAAAAAGACACAGGAGCACGGCAAGCGCGCGCGACACACATACAGGCATATTTCAAGAACCTTACTTACCCGAGCAAGCGCAGGATATCGTTGTAGAAAGCCAGGGTCATCAGCATCAGGAGAGCGACCATGCCGACCTGCTGACCTGCGACCTGTACCGCCTCCGAAAGAGGTCGGCCCCTGATCCATTCGATCGAATAATACAGAAGATGCCCCCCGTCTAACACCGGAATCGGCAACAGGTTGAGCACCGCTAGACTGACGCTAACCAGGGCAAGAAAGCCAACAAACGCTTCCAGACCGATACTCGCGGTCTGTCCCGCATAGTTGGCAATCTGGATTGGACCGCTGACGTTACGCAGCGAAACCTCGCCCGTCACCATCCGCGCCATAAGGCGTACGGTCAGCGCCGAGACTTCCCATGTCTTCGCGGCCGCCGCCGGAACCGCTGCCAGCGGACCGAGCTGGCGCGTGGTGCGCATGCTCTGCCAGGCTGCCGCATCCACGCCGATCTGCGCGCCCAGGCGCCCCTCTGCGACGCCGTCGGCATTTTCGACCGAGGCAAGCGTGACCGGGATATCGAGTGTTTCTCCGTCGCGCACCACGGTGAGCCGAACGCGCTCGCCCGGGCTTGCCTGGATTCGCTCGACCAGCGCCTGCGGCGTGTCCATGGCGTCGCCGTCGACGGCCTGGATCTGATCGCCTCTTTGCAGGCCGGCACGACTGGCCGCGCTATCGGCCACCACATCCGCGATCAGCGGCGTTGCGGGCGGCTGGTACGGCATCAGCCCGAGCCGGTCGAACAGTTTCTCCGGGTCGGCAGGAACGTTGCTCAAATCCAGCCCGACGCGGCGTACCGAGCCTTCGTCGTTACGTACCTGCAAATCCACCGCATCGCCATCGAGGCCGCGCTCGATCAGGCCGAGCCGCAGATCTTCCCAGTTTTCGATGCGGCGATCGTCGATGGCCACGATTTCGTCGCCCGCGCGCAGCCCGGCCTGGGCGGCAAGGCTGTCCGCAGGCGCGGCGCCGATCATCGGTTTGATGCCAGCCACACCGATCATGAACACCAGCCAGTAGGCTGCGATCGCAAACAGGAAATTGACCCCCGGACCCGCGGCCACGATCGCGATGCGGCGTGCCGGATGCTGGCGGTTGAAGGCATAGGGCTTGTCGGCCTCGGCAACGGGGCCCTCGCGCTCGTCGAGCATCTTGACGTAGCCGCCAAGCGGGATCGCGGACAGCCAGTATTCGATGCCGCTGCGTCGGCCGGTAAAGCCCCAGACGCGGTTGCCGAAACCGATCGAATAGCGCAGCACCTTCACGCCCATACGGCGCGCGACCCAGAAATGGCCGTATTCGTGCACGGCCACGAGCAGACCGATGGCCACGATGAACGCCGGAACCGACATCAGCCAGTCAGACATGTAATTCGTTTCTCCCGAGCGTCGGCGCATACCGCCGGCGTGGATTGGATCACCGGATCGGGCGCAAGGCGCCGATCCGCGGATGCGCTGCCAGTTTACCTGGGTCGCCGCTCAATACGGCGAACGCGCCTAGATGCTGCTGGGAAGCCAGTGCAGCCCTGCCACGAACCAGGGCGCGGCCGCCAGCACGCTATCGAGCCGGTCAAGCACTCCGCCATGCCCGGGAAAGAGCGTGCCGCTGTCCTTGATGCCGGCATGACGCTTGAACATGCTGATGGTCAGATCCCCCACGATCGAGATCACCGCGACCCAGGCTCCGAGCACAACGAACCCCACCAGCCGGGCTTCGCCGAAGCCGAGCACCCAGGCACCCAGGCCTGCAAAAACCATCGCCGCGATCACGCCGCCGACGGCGCCCTCCCGTGTTTTGCCCGGGCTGACGGCGGGCGCCAGCTTGTGCCGCCCGAGCGTACGCCCGGCGATATAAGCGCCGGTATCCGCGGCCCAGACAAGAAAGAAGAAGGCGAGCAGCAGCAGCGCGCCCTGATCGCTCTGGTGCAGATAGGTCACCGCTGCCACGGCCGCCACCAGGGTCAGCAGACCGGTCGCGACGCCGATATCGGTACGCCCCATCACCCGTGCCCAGCCGTTGGGATAACGCACGATCCAACCGATCGCGATCAGCCACCAGAGACAGGCCGCACCAATCAGAAGGTTGTCGGCGCCCACCACCCAGAGCTGGCTGCGTACCAGCGCGAACACGAAAATCAGCAGCGCCGTGGCGAGCACGAGCAGCACATGCCCGCTATCGCCCATACGCAACAGGCCCGCCCATTCCCAGGCACCGAGCAACATGAGCACCGCGAACAACAAGGTAATGGCGAACGTGGGCAGATACAGCATGCCCAGTACCGCCAGCGGTACGAGGACCAGCGCTGTTGCGATGCGGGTGGCTAGCATGCGCCTCAGACGCCCGTGGCCGCGGCCTGCGGCAGTCGACCGAAGCGGCGCTGACGCTGACCAAACCATTCGATGGCGCAGGCCAGACTGTTACCGTCGAAATCCGGCCACAGCTCGTCGGAGAAATACAGCTCGCTATAGGCAAGATCCCAGAGCAGAAAGTTACTGATCCGGCGCTCGCCGCCGGTGCGAATGAACAGATCCGGCGGCGCGTGCTCGGCCAGTGCCATGCGCGCGCCGAGGCTGTGCTCATCGATGTCGTCGGGCCCGAGGCGGCCCTCGCAGCAATCGCGGGCCAGTTGCCGCGCAGCCTGCACCAGATCCCAACGCCCGCCGTAGTCGATCGCGATAATCAGGTTCAGGCCATTATTGTCGCGGGTACGCTGTTCGGCCTGCGCCATTTCCTGCTGTAGCGCCTGCGAGAAATGCTCGCGCTCGCCGATGAAACTCAGGCGAACACCCGAGTCGTGCATGGAATCGATCTCACGCCGGATGGTGCGCCGGAACAAATCGAGGAGCACGCGCACCTCGGTTTTGGGACGCTGCCAGTTCTCACTGGAAAACGCGAACAAAGTCAGAGTCTTGACCGACTGTTCTCGCGCGCTTTCTACGATCGCGCGAACGGCCTGCGCGCCCGAGCGATGACCCGCCGCGCGCGGCAGCCCCCGCCGGTTCGCCCAGCGGCCGTTGCCGTCCATGATGATTGCGACGTGGTCGGGCACAGTCATATTCGCACCTGGCGCTCGAGTCAGATCGACGGTTTGTTCAAACCGTCATGATCTCCTTTTCCTTGTCCTCGAGCAGACTGTCGATCCGGTCGATATGCTGGTCGGTCAGCTTCTGGATCCGCGCTTCGCCGCCATGCTGGTCGTCGGCGCTGATTTCCTTTTCGTTCACCAGCTCCTTGAGCGTGGAGTTGGCGTCGCGACGGATATTGCGAATCGCCACGCGGCCGTCCTCGGCCTCGGCACGAATGACCTTGACCAGATCCTTGCGGCGGTCCTCGGTCAGCGGCGGCAGCACCACCCGAATGACCTGGCCTGCCGTCGACGGATTCAAGCCGAGATCGGCTTTCATGATCGCCTTTTCGACCGGCTGAACCATGCTCTTTTCCCACGGCTGGATGGTGATCGTACGCGCATCCTCCAGCGAAATATTCGCGGCCTGGTTGAGCGGAACCTCGGAACCGTAATAGTCGACCGTCACATGATCGAGCAGGGTCGTGCTCGCCCGCCCGGTGCGGATCTTGCCGAAGTTCTCGCGCATGACGTTGATCGTCTTGTCCATGCGCTGCTGTGCGTCACTGTATATCTCGTCAATCATCCGTTGCTTCTCGTCGTGTCGTTGTCGACCAGCGTGCCCACGTCATCGCCCGCGACGATGCGTGCCAGATCGCCGGCCCGGTTGATATCGAACACCCGTAGCGGCATGCCGTTGTCGCGGCAGAGCACGATCGCTGTGGTATCCATCACGCTCAGGCGCTGATCGATCACCTCGTCGTAGGTGAGATGCGTGTACCGTTTCGCGCTGCTGTCGCGCATCGGATCGGCGCTGTAAATACCGTCGACCTTGGTCGCCTTGAGCATGAGATCGGCGTTTATTTCCACCGCGCGCAGACTGGCTGCGGAATCGGTGGTGAAAAACGGGTTGCCGGTACCGGCCGCGAAGATAACCACGCGCCCCTTTTCCAGATGGCGAATCGCGCGACGACGGATATAGTCCTCACAGACCTGATTGATCCGGATCGCCGACATCACCCGTGCGGTCATGCCGGCATGCTCGATTGCATCCTGCAGACCCAGGGCGTTGATGACGGTCGCCAGCATGCCCATCTGATCGCCGGTAACCCGATCCATGCCGCGTCCAGCGAGCCCGACGCCGCGAAAGATGTTGCCACCGCCCACCACAAGCGCGACTTGAACGCCCGACTCGATCAACGCCTTGATTTCGGCGGCAAGTCGTTCGACCACCTCGGCGGAAATACCGTAATCGGCTTGCCCCATGAGGGCCTCACCGCTGAGTTTCAGCAGAATGCGTTTGGTGGTCGGCTTGTTCTTGCTCATCGAGTGGCGCTGCAGTACGACAACATGAAGCGGCTCCTGGCCGGCAACGATAACTTACCGCCCGATCGTGCGATACGGGCAGGTCAAAAAAAAGCCGGCTGCCTGGGCAGCCGGCCGATTTGCCCTCAGGCTGTTTTTTCGGCTTGCGCCTTGACCTCGGCAGCGAAGTCTTCCTGTTTCTTCTCGATGCCTTCGCCGACTTCCAGACGGGCGTAGTCGGTGACGGTCGCATTCTGCTGCTTGCACAGCTTTTCGACCGTGGTATCGGGGTCTTTCACGAACGGCTGACCCATGAGCGTGATTTCGCCCAGATACTTGCGCAGGCGCCCTTCCACCATCTTCTCGATGATGTCTTCGGGCTTGCCGCTATCGCGGGCCTGGGCCATCAGCAGTTCTTTCTCTGCGTCGCGACGTTCCTGCGGCACATCGTCGGCCGACAGGTGAGCCGGCGCCGTGGCCGCCACATGCATGGCCAGATCGCGGGCCAGTTCGCTTTCGCCGCCGACCACTGCGACGGCGCTGCCAATACGCGCGCCGTGCATGTAGACGTCGAGCTTGCCTTCACCGGCTTCGATGCGACGGAAGCGGCGAATGGTGATGTTTTCGCCCAGCTTGGCCACCAGCGCACGGCGCTTGGCGTCGAGGCTTTCGCCGTCGACCTCAATCGCGGCCAGCGCTTCGGCGTCGGCCGGGGCGTTGTCGAGCGCCGCGCGGGCGGCCAGTTCGGCGAAATTCACGAAATCGTCGTTCTTGCCGACGAAATCGGTTTCGCAGTTGGCTTCCAGCAGGATCGCAACCGTATTGTCATCGGACACGGCCGTTGCGATACGGCCTTCGGCGGCGACGCGGCCGGCCTTCTTGTCGGCCTTGGCCAGGCCTTCACGCCGCATGTTGTCGGCTGCGGCATCGATATCGCCATCGGTGGCGGTGAGCGCTTTCTTGCACTCCATCATGCCGGCACCGGTGCGTTCACGTAGCTCTTTAACCAGAGCAGCACTAATTGCCATGATTCGTTCTCCGCAAAGTTTGGATAGCGGCCGGGCCGGCGCGTCGATCACGCACCGGCCCGGACGAGATTACTTGTCGGCCTGCTTCGGGTCGGCCTGTTCGGGATTTTCCGACGGCACCGAGGCAACGTCGCCCAGCGAGGCGGTGGCGGTCGGCTCGGCTTCACCCTGAGACTCCTGGATGACGGAGTTCTGGGTCGCTTCGCTCGCAGCCTGGGCCGCAGCGGGCTTGCCCGGCTCGTGCTCGGCGCCCTGCGCCTGAACGTCCACCGTGCCATCGTCCTGACCGGTGAAGTCGCCCTTGCTGCCGCGTCCCGTGAGAACGGCGTCGGCCACCATCTCGGTGTAGATACGAATCGCGCGGATGGCGTCGTCATTACCCGGGATCACCACATCGATGTTTTCCGGCGAGCAGTTGGTATCCACCACCGCAATGACCGGAATACCCAGCTTGCGCGCTTCGTCGACGGCAATCTTTTCGAAGCCGACGTCGATGATGAACAGCGCATCGGGCAGGCTGGTCATTTCCTTGATGCCGCCGATGCCGCGTTCGAGCTTGTCGCGCTCACGATAGAGATCGAGCGCTTCGCGCTTGTTGAGCTTGCGAATCGAACCGTCTTCGATCATCTGCTCCAGATCGTGCAGACGCTGGATCGAGTTCTTGACCGTCTTGAAGTTGGTGAGCATGCCGCCGAGCCAACGATGGTTGACGAACGGCATGCCGCAGCGCTGCGCCTGCTTGCCCACGGCTTCGCGCGCGGCGCGCTTGGTGCCCACGAACATCACGTTGCCGCCATTGGCCGACAGACGACTGATGTAGTTGTAGGCATCCTTGAAGAGCGGCAGAGTCTCTTCGAGGTTGATGATATGAATTTTGTTGCGCTGGCCAAAGATGTAGGGGGCCATCTTGGGGTTCCAGTAGCGGGTACGGTGGCCGAAATGGACACCCGCCTCGAGCAACTGGCGCATGCTGATCTGACTCATGGATTGTCTCCGGGTTGTGGCTTACGCGCATCCCATGAAACAACCGGCCTGCGATTGCAGACAGGCACCCCGTTTCATGTGCCGACACGCGTGCGGATTTTCGATATCGAATACGGTCGCAATCGACCGATTTTTAGCGCGTTCTGGGCCTCTGATTGCCGCGAACGCGAGCGGTTTATACCATAGCGACCGTTTCCAGGCTAGCGCCGGTCACGATTCGACCGGCATTTCACGACGACTTTCAAGGATCGAAACGCATGAGCGTGACCATCAAGACCCCCGAAGAACAGGACAAGATGCGCGAAGCCGGCCGCCTGGCCGCGCAGGTTCTGGACATGATCACGCCGCACGTACAGCCCGGGGTGACCACGGACGAACTCAATACGCTCTGTCACGACTACATGGTGAACGAGCTGGGCACCACGCCCGCCCCGCTGAATTACCACGGCTTCCCCAAATCCATCTGTACGTCGATCAACCACGTGGTCTGCCACGGTATACCGGGCGACAAGGCGCTCAAGAAAGGCGACGCGATGAATATCGACGTCACCCTGATCAAGGACGGCTACCACGGCGACAGCTCGCGCATGTATTTCGCCGGCGAGCCCTCCATCAAGGCCCGGCGCCTGTCGGATATTGCCGAAGCCGCGCTCTACAAGGGCATCGATGCAGTACGCCCCGGCGCGACGCTGGGCGATATCGGCGCCACGATTCAGACCTATGTGGAGTCACAGCGTGCGTCGGTGGTACGTGAATACTGCGGGCACGGTATCGGCCTGGGCTTTCATGAAGAGCCGCAGGTGCTGCATTACGGCAAGCCCGGTCAGGGGCTGTGCCTGGAAGCGGGCATGACCTTTACCATCGAACCCATGGTCAACGCCGGCAAACGCCACGTGAAAGTACTGCCCGACGGCTGGACCGTGGTCACCAAAGACCACTCACTCTCGGCTCAGTGGGAACACACGATTCTGGTCACCGAAGACGGCGCTGAAATCCTTACCCCCAGCCAGCTGGGCGCCTGATGGGACAGTCCGTTGATGCCCGTCGCCGCGCACACCCCGATCTCGGCGACTGGGAGGCGTTCATCGCCCGGGCGGCCAATGCCGAGGGCGCATCGATCGCGCAGGCGCGCGAGTATCTGGATGACGGGCGCCAACGCATCGAACAGGCGTTTCGTGCCGGCGCTCACGTGGATGTACTGGTCGATGCACGCAGCACCCTCGTCGATGCCGTGCTGGGCAGCGCATGGCGCGCCCTGGCCGATTCGTCCAGCGCCTGCCTGGTCGCGGTCGGCGGCTACGGCCGAGCCGAACTGTTGCCGCATTCGGATATCGACGTACTGATTCTATATCGCCAAGGCACGCTCGACGCCGTGGGCCCGGCGCTTGAGCGGTTTCTGACCCATCTCTGGGACATCGGCCTGGAAGTCGGCCATAGCGTGCGTTCGCCGGCCGAGTGCGCCGAACAGGCCGAGGCCGATATCACCATCATGACCAACCTCATGGAGTCGCGCGCGCTCGCCGGTGATACGGCACTCTTCGCGGCCATGCGCGCGGCAACCTCGGTGGAACATATCTGGCCGTCCGCCGAATTCTTCAAGGCCAAGATCGAGGAACAGCAGGCCCGTCACGCACGCTACGACGAAACCGCCTACAAGCTGGAACCGAACACCAAGGAGTCGCCAGGCGGCCTGCGCGATATCCAGACCATCGCCTGGGTGGCCAAGCGCCAGTTTGCTGCCCAGACCCTGGACGGCCTCGTCGACTATGGCTTTCTCAGCGAACGCGAGTTCACCGAACTCAAGCGCGGCCAGGCGTTTCTTTGGCGGGTTCGCTTTGCGCTGCACACCCTGACCGATCGTCCCGAAGACCGGCTGCTGTTCGACCATCAGATCCAGATCGCCAAACTGCTCGGCTACACAGACGAGGAAAACAACCTCGCGGTCGAGCAGTTCATGCAGAAATATTACCGCAATATCAAGGCTTTGACTGCCTTAAATGATATTTTGCTTCAGCTTTTCTCCGAGGCGATTCTGCATTTCGGCGACGACGAACGGCCGCGCTCGATCAACGAACGCTTCCAGTCGCGACACGGCTTCATCGAAGTTACCGCCGATGACGTGTTCGTCAAACATCCCAGCGCGCTGCTCGAGATCTTCTATCTCATGCAGACCCGGCCGCGGCTGACGGGCATACGTGCCCATACCCTGCGACTGATGCGACGCGACCGCCACCTGATCGATAAAAGCTTTCGTAATTCAATCCACTGTCGCCGTCTTTTCACGGAAATACTGCGCCAGCGCAGCGGCGTGACCCGGGCCCTGCGCCGCATGAACCGCTACGGCATCCTGGGCCGCTACCTGCCGAATTTCGGCAAGATCATCGGGCGGATGCAGTACGACCTCTTCCATACGCTCACCGTCGACGAACACACCCTTTTCGTAATCCGCAATCTGCGCCGCCTAGTGCTGCCGCGCTTTCAGCACGAGCTGCCGTTTGCCAGCGAGCTGATGCAGTCGCTCAACAAGCCGCAGATTCTTTATATCGCCGGCTTGATGCACGATATCGCCAAGGGCCGTGGCGGCGATCATTCCGAACTCGGCGCCGGGGACGCTCGCAAATTCTGTGCGGACCACGGCATCTCCTCGGACGATACCGAACTCGTCTGCTGGCTCGTGCGCCAGCATCTGCTCATGTCGATGACCGCTCAGCGTCGTGATATCAACGATGTACAGGTGGTCAATGAGTTCGCACGTGAAGTGGGCAGCCGCGAACGCCTGGACCGGCTTTTCCTGTTGACGGTCTGCGATATCCGCGCCACCAACCCGAATCTGTGGAACTCGTGGAAGGAAAGCCTGCTGCTGGACCTGTATACGAACACGCGGCGCGCGCTCGAGCGCGGCCTCGACGATCCGCTCAGCGAAGCGGAACTGGTCGCCGAAACCCGTAGCGCGGCTGCCGCCATGCTCACGCGATCACGGGTTAATACGCCTAAATTCAAGGCGGTATGGTCACGTTTTGATCCGGAATATTTCCTGCGTCACAGCCCGGAAGAAATTGCCCGCCAGACCCGCGCCATCGTGACCCACGACGGCGACGGCCCGCTGGTGTCGGTAGCCGAAATCTCCGACCAGGGCAGCACGCTGTTCGTGTATACCCGCGATCGCAACTATCTGTTCGGCGTGGCGACCGGCGTACTCGCACAGCTCGGGCTGTCGATTCTCGATGCCCGAATCAACACCACCAGCGACGATTACACGCTCGACACCTACGTAATCTGTGAAAGCGATGGCCAACCCATCAAGGAAGCCTATCGGCGCCAGGAAATCGAGGAGACGCTACGCGCGGCCATCGCCAACCCGGAGGTCGAAAGCATCGAGGTCACAAGACGCGCCTCGCGACGCAGCCGTTATTTCAACGTCCCGACCCAGATCTATTTCAGCGAAACCCCCGAGCGGGCCTGTACGATCATGGAGGTCGTCACCGCCGACCGTCCGGGCCTGCTCTCGGTGATCGGCGATATGTTCTACCAGAACGGCATCCTGCTGGAGACCGCCAAGATCGCGACCATCGGCGAACGCGCCGAAGACGTGTTCTTCATTACCGATCGCGACCATGCTCCGATTCGCGATCGCGCCACCCGTGCACGCCTGCGCGAAACCCTGACCAACGAACTCGACAAGAACGGCCCATGAACCCTCGCCTAGACGTCCTGCAGCCGTACCCCTTCGAACGACTGGCCGCGCTGTTACGTGACACGCCTGCCAACAGTGCTCGCGCACCCATTTCGCTAGCGATCGGCGAGCCCCAGCACCCGCCCGCCGAGGTGGCACGGGCTGCGCTGATCGAAGCAATGGACGGTATCGCCCACTACCCGCCCACGAAAGGCAGCGACACGTTACGTGCCGCGATCGGCGACTGGTTGTCGTGGCGCTTTAACGTTGATCGACAAGTAATTGACGATACGAGACATATTCTGCCCGCGGCGGGCACTCGAGAGGCGCTGTTCTCGTTCGCGCAGGCGGTCGTGGACCCGACCCGACCCGGCGCAGCAGTCGCCATGCCCAACCCTGGCTATCAGATCTACGAAGGCGCGGCTCTGCTCGCAGGCGCCGAACCCCTGTACCTGCCCTGCCTGCCGGACACCGGTTTTCTTGCCGACCTCGATGCACTCAGCCCGGCCGACTGGGATCGCGTTCAGCTGCTGTATCTGTGTTCGCCGGGCAACCCCACGGGCGCCGTGGCCGACCGCGCCTATTTCGAACGTGCCCTGGAATTGGCGGACAAGCACGACTTCATCATCGCCTCGGACGAGTGCTACAGCGAAATCTATGCGCACGAGGACGCCCCGCCGCCCGGCCTGCTGGACATCGCCTATGCGCAGGGACGCGAGGATTTCTCTCGCTGCGTGGTTTTTCACAGTCTGTCCAAGCGCTCCAATCTGCCGGGCCTGCGTTCCGGCTTTGTGGCCGGTGACGGCTCGGTGTTGGCGGACTATCTGCGTTATCGCACCTATCACGGCGCCACGCTCGGCCAGCACGTACAGGCGGCCAGCATTGCGGCCTGGCGCGACGAAACCCATGTTCGCGCCAACCGCGACCTTTATCGGGAAAAATACGCGGCGGTCATGCCGCTGCTCGAGCCGCTATGTGACGTGGTGCGGCCAGCGGGTTCGTTCTACCTGTGGCCGGCTTTCCGCGCCAGCGATGAGGATCTGACCCGCGCTGCCCTGCGCGAAGAAAACCTGCGCGTGGTGCCCGGACGCTATCTCGCGCGCGCGGCCGGCGGCGCCAACCCGGGCGTGGGCCGGCTGCGGCTGTCGCTGGTCGCTTCGACCGAAGACTGCGTCGAGGCCGCCACCCGGCTGGCGCGGGTGTGCGAAGCGTTGCCCCGCTGAGTTAAACTCTCGCGCCCCACACCCATTCAAACCGCGCGCTCGCCGACCGCGCAGCAAGGAGCCGCCATGGCCGATACGCAGCAGATCATCGAAGACGCTTTCGAAAACCGAGCCAATATTTCGCCCGAGAACGCCGACGATGCCGTGCGCGACGCGGTACAGAGCGCACTGGACCTGCTCGACTCCGGCGCCGCGCGCGTGGCCGAGCCCAGCGCCGATGGCTGGGTGGTCAACGAATGGCTCAAGAAAGCGGTACTGCTGTCGTTTCGTCTGCGCGATAACGCGCCCATCGACGGCGCCCACACGCGCTACTTCGACAAGGTGCCGTCGAAGTATGCCCATTACGACGCCGACGACTTCCAGAAACAGGGCGCGCGTATCGTGCCGCCGGCCATGGTTCGTCGCGGCGCCCATATCGCCGCCGGCGCGGTGATCATGCCCAGCTATGTGAATATCGGGGCCTATGTCGGCAGCGGCGCCATGATCGATACCTGGGCCACGGTCGGCTCCTGTGCTCAGGTCGGCGAGAACGTGCACCTGTCCGGCGGTGCGGGCCTGGGTGGCGTACTCGAGCCGCTTCAGGCTGCGCCCACCATCATCGAAGACAACTGCTTCATCGGCGCCCGCTCGGAGATCGTCGAAGGCGTACGCGTCGGCAAGGGCTCAGTGATCTCGATGGGCGTATTTATCGGCGCCTCGACCCCGATCTACGACCGCGAAGCCGACCAGATCCTGCATGGCGAGGTCCCCGCCGGTTCGGTGGTGGTCGCCGGCAGCCTGCCGCGCGACAACGGCCGTTACAGCATCAACGCCGCCATCATCGTCAAGAAAGTCGACGAAGGTACGCGTGCGAAGGTCGGCATCAACGAGCTGCTGCGCGGCGCCTGAGCACGATGATTCGTATCTACGGCATCGCCAGCTGCGACAGCTGCCGCAAGGCACGCCAATGGCTGAGCGCTGCCGGCATCGAACACGCGTGGGTCGATCTGCGCGCCGACGGCGTGACCCGCGAGCGCCTGGAACAATGGCGCGACGCACTCGGCGACGCGGCGTTGATCAACAAGCGCAGCAAGACCTGGCGTGATTTCGATGCCGAGCAGAAACAGACCGCCGAAGCCGATCCGGTGCCGGTACTCGTCGACCACCCCACGCTGATCAAGCGCCCGATTCTGGAAACCCCGACCACCACCCTGGCCGGCTTTTCCGCAAGCCGCTACGAGGCAGCCCTGGCCGGGGCGGACTGATGGCCGACGCGCCACTTGAACTGGCCCGCACGCTGATTCGGCGCGAGTCGGTCACGCCGGCGGACGGCGGCTGCCAGAAACTCATCGGCGAACGCCTGGCCGCGGCCGGCTTCGCGATCGAGCACCTGCGCTTCGGCGAGGTAGACAATCTCTGGGCCGTGGCCGGCGATAGCGGCCCGCTGCTGTGTTTTGCCGGGCATACCGACGTGGTCCCGCCCGGCCCGCTCGAGGACTGGTCGCAGGCGCCGTTCGAGGCCGCGGTCGAAGACGGCTGGCTGATCGGACGCGGCGCGGCCGACATGAAGTCCAGCGTGGCGGCCATGGTATGCGCCGCCGAGCGTTTTCGGGACCGTCACCCCGATCATTCGGGACGGCTGGCGTTTCTGCTGACGAGCGACGAGGAAGGACCAGCGGTCGACGGTACCCGTGCGGTCATGGAATGGCTCGGCGAACGGGATATCGCGATCGACTACTGTCTGGTGGGCGAGCCGTCGTCGTCGGAGGCGCTCGGGGACACGGTCAAGAACGGCCGGCGCGGTAGCCTCAACGGACATGCGCGAGTCAGAGGCCGCCAGGGCCATGTGGCCTATCCACAGAAAGCCGATAACGCCCTGCACCGGCTGCTCGCCCTGCTGGCGGATCTGGCCTCGCATCACTGGGACGACGGCGACGAGTTCTTCCCGCCCACCTCTTTCCAGGTGTCTAATCTCGATGCGGGCACCGGCGCCGAAAACGTCATTCCCGGCGTCGCCGCGGCACGCTTCAACTGGCGCTTCAACCCGCGCCAGAATCAAGACTCGATCCGCGCCCACGTCGAGCAACGCTGCGTGGCCCACGGCATCGATCCGGAATCGATTCAGTGGCGGCTGTCCGGTGCGCCCTTCATCACCCGCGAAGGGGCACTGATCGACGCCACGCGAGCGGCGATTCGCAGCCAGGCGGGCATCGAGACGCAGCTGTCGACCGCCGGCGGCACGTCGGATGGACGCTTTATTGCGCCGACCGGCGCCCAAGTGCTGGAACTCGGCCCGCTCAACGACACGATCCACCAGGCCAATGAACGGATCGCAGCCGAAGACGTGGCGCGTTTAAGCCGTATCTACGAAGACATTGTCGCCCGTATTCTGAGCTAGCGCTGCGCGCCCACCCCGCTGGCGCTTTTCAAAAAAGTCCGATCTGCTTACCCACCCGGCATAGGAACAGGTGATTTCTCGGGCTGGATAACGGGCGTGTGCGAAAGCATGCGTACAACGTCCAGCGGCCATGAAGCCATAAACGGTCGCCCGGAGATTAGAGCGCCACTCTGCGCGTTGGCGCAACGGCATGCGACCGTGATTATCCGCAGATCAACGCAGCCCGCGGCGTGGAACCATGCGCGCTGCACCGGCACCGGCTGGGCGGGCCATCGCGCTAATCCAAACGATTGGCCACCACCCGTGCACGAAACGCCTCGCGGTGGCTGCCGAGCCATTCGTCGAGTTTCTGGTCGGCATGGTGATAGGCGCGGAACACGATCTCGTCGAGTTCGTCCCAGTCGAACATGCTGATACCGCCCACCGGCATGTGCAGCACCAGATCGGCACGGGCGTCGATATCCCGGCTTTCGCGTTCGCTGGTGAGCGTGGCCGTATGGAACAAAATCTTGAACATGTTCAGGTGGCGCGCGCTCGACCCCAGGGAGAGCAATGAGGCCGTTTCTGCATCTTCGGCCATTTCCACCCGCAGATCGGTGGCCCGGCTCACGTCGGATACGATCACCTGGCCGCGACCCATTGCGGCCATCACGTCGAAGGGAATGGCGTTGAGCAGCCCGCCATCCACCAGCAGATCACCGCGGTGCACCAGCGGCGGCGCAATGCCGGGCACGGCCATACTCGCCCCCACCCAGGTTGCCACTTCGCCCTGATCGTGCACCACCGGCACGCCGCGCGTTAGGTTGGTGCTCAGGCAATAGAACGGTATGTCGAGGTCTTCGATATGGCGATCGCCGTACAGCGTCTTCAACTGGCGCCGAAACTTTTCCGCGCTAATCAGCGAAATGCGCGATAGCGAATAATCGTTGAGAAAACGCCCGGTCACGAACGTCTCGCGCATGCGGGCGAGCATTTGCTGGGCATCCATCCCCATGGCGACCATCGCAGCCACCATCGCGCCCATGCTGGTACCGCCCACGGCATCGATGGGCAGGCCTTTCTCCTGCATCGCCCGAATCAGGCCGATATGCGCAAAACCGCGGGCGCCACCGCCCCCCAGCACCAGACACACCGCCCGCCCCGAAATCATGCGCGCCAGGCGGGCCATCTGTGCGCCCGGCAGGCCGATCGCCACCCGGTGCTGCGCAATGGCGCCGGCGGCATCGCGCCATGCCCGTGCGGAGTAGCCGCCCTGTTCGGGCACGAGCACGACCATTTCCTGGGGCGCGCGCAGCGCCTGCTCGCGAATCCAGACCAGGTTTCGTGAGGCGAACGGGCGCTGGTCGCCGTGGGCGATCAGAATCACGCGGTCAGCCTGGCGCAGGCAACGCCGGGTCCAGGGGTCGGGCTCGGTGCTGGCCTCGTAGACGATATAGCGATACCGCTCTTCCAGCTGCGTGAGCCAGCCGGACACGGCACGGTTGCGCTCGCCGATACCCATGTCTACCGCGGCGGCACCGCCGCCCAGCGCGGCGTCGACGCGACCGGCATCCAGACGCAGTGTCGAGGCCGCCTGCCCCAGTTCACCCGCCAGCGCCCGCGAAAACGCGGCCACATCAATACCGGGATGTGCCGGCACCACGGCATAGGTACGCGCGCTGCGCACGCTTTCGCGCTGCGGCGCCGGTTTGACCGCGCGCAGGCGCTGTACGATCTGGCGCGTGACCCGCAGCATCGCTTTCGGGTAACGCTCCACCAGGGTTTCGAATACGTCGCGGGAAACGCGTATCAGCGCAGTATCGCGCAGCGCGAAGGCATCGGAAGAATGCAGCTCGGCGGTAATCAACGTGATTTCGCCTACCGTCTCGCCGGCGCTGCTTTCGCCCAGCAGCAGCGGCGGTGCGTCGTTCTGGGGCTGGACCACCCGTATGCGCCCGGAGACGACCAGGTAGAGCGAGTCGCTGGTTTCGCCGACCCGGAACAGATATTGACCGCCGCCCAGCTCGAGCCACTGCGCGCTGGCAGCGACCGAGCGCAGCGCGCGCCGATCCAGCTCCCGGAACAGAGCGCTGGCCTTGAGTGCAGAAACGATATCCATGCGGCGCATCATGCACTTATTCGGCGCACAAAAAAGCCCGGCCGCGGCCGGGCTTTTTTGCTACGCCGACATCAGGGCTCAGGCCGCCTCTTCCATGTCCGCGCTGTACTCGCCGCGCGCGGCCGCGCCGTTATTGCGGGCACGCTTGAGATAGGCCTTCTGGGCCGCGGCAATGTTCTCGTCCTTGCCGCCCCAGGCCGCCAGCGCCGGCGCCTGCAGCGCACGCCCGTAGGAGAAGGTCAGCTTCCAGGGCTGCGGGCCCATGCGGTTCATCGCGTCCAGATGCGCGGTCGCGAGTTCGTCGCTCTGCCCGCCGGACAGGAAAACGATGCCCGGCACGGCCGCCGGCACCCGACGCTTGAGACAGCGCAGCGTGGCCTGGGCCACCTGCTCGACCCCCGCCTGCTGCGGGCACTGCTTGCCGGCGATGACCATGTTGGGCTTGAGCAGCATGCCTTCGAGCATGACGTTCTGGGCCTTGAGCTCGGCGAACACGGCATCGAGCACGCGGTCGGTGACTTCTTCGCAGCGTTCGATCGAGTTCGCGCCGTCCATGAGCACTTCCGGCTCGACGATCGGCACGATGCCGGCTTCCTGACACAGGGCCGCATAGCGGGCCAGCGCATGGGCGTTGACGTGGATGCAGTAATCGCTCGGCCGATCGTCGGCGATATCGATCACGCCGCGCCACTTGGCAAAGCGCGCACCGGCCTTAGCGTAATCGGCAAGGCGCTCACGCAGGCCATCCAGGCCTTCGGTTACCTTTTCTTCCGGGCTGCCGACCAGCGGCTTGGCGCCCTTGTCGACCTTGATACCGGGGATGACGCCCTGATCGGCCAACAGTTTGGGAAACGGCGTACCGTCGTCGGCCTTCTGGAACAGCGTTTCCTCGAACAGGATTACACCGCTGATGTAGTCCTGCGCGCCGTCGGCGGTGAACAGCAAATTGCGATACGTCTGCCGAGTCTTTTCGGTCGACTCCACCCCGATGCTATCGAGACGCTTCTTGATGGTGCCGGTCGATTCGTCGGCGGCGAGAATGCCTTTGCCGTCGACAACGAGTGCTTTCGCCGTATCGATAAGTGCTTGTTCGTGCATGCGCGAATCCTTGTTGGGCCAATTTGGCGCGATTTTACCGCAAATCGTCATCAATGGAGAAACGCTTCAATTGCCTCTCACGACCTCGATCGCGCGTGGCTACCGCGGCGATGAACTGGCCCCGGCGCATGCCCCGTTGCCAGGCAATGGCACAGGCCAGCACGAAAAGCGCGGGCGGCGCGGGCTGTCATTGCAGGTAGGGAGCACGGCGATGGCGGAGAGGGTGGGATTCGAACCCACGAGGGGCGTGAACCCCTGCCGGTTTTCAAGACCGGTGCATTCAACCGCTCTGCCACCTCTCCGCAGTGCTCGCGCGCTGCGCATTGTCCGAGACAGCACAGGCCCAGCGCAAGCCCGTCCGCCAATCCGGGCCTGCGCAATCTGTAGCTGCCATGCAATGGCATTGGTCTTGCTTACGCCCACCAGGCGCGACGCGGGCACAGGCCTACGCACTGCTTTGGCACAGCCCGTCGACCGCCCTGCGCTCGATGTCGAGCGGATCCATACACCTTTTGGGGACACCATGAAATCAAGGCTCTCGTTCAGCCTGTTATTGCTGGGCGCACTACTGTCTGGCTGCAGTGATTCGGACGGCGATAACGTCACCGTCGACGATAACGGCACCGCGACGCCCGGCGAACCCGCCACGTTTAACTTCGTCGAAGGCACCATCGACCAGGCCCATGCCGCGATGCGGGCCGGCACATTGACCTGCGAGGCGCTGGTACAAGGCTATATCGACCGTATCGAGGCCTATGACGACGCCGGGCCGAGCCTGCACGCGGTGATCAATCTCAATCCGCGCGCACTCGATCGTGCCCGTATGCTGGACCGCAACTATGCCGTCGACGGCCCGAGTGGACCGCTGCATTGCGTGCCGGTTCTACTCAAGGACAACTTCGACACGGCCGACGTCACCACAACCGCCGGCGGTACCGCCATGCAGTACAACCGCTCACCCGACGATGCCTTCTCGGTCACGGGTATCGTCGACGCCGGCGGCATCATCCTTGGCAAGGCGAACCTCGACGAATTCGCATTCGGCTTTATCGGCAGCAGCGCGATCGAAGGCCAGGTAAAGAACGCCTACGATCCAACCAAAGGCCCCGGCGGTTCGTCGTCGGGTACCGGTGCGGCCATCGCCGCCAGCTTTGCCATGGCCGGCACCGGCAGCGATACCGGCGGTTCCATTCGCGTGCCCTCCAGCCTTGAAGGCCTTGTGGGTATACGGCCCAGCCTGCGGTTGGTGAGCCAGGACGGTATCGTGCCGCTGGCGGCATCCCAGGATACCGGCGGGCCCATGTGCCGAACCGTTCAGGACTGCGCGCTCATGCTCGACGCCATGGTCGGTTTCGACGACGGGGCCTATGCCAACCAACGCCAGGCCTTCGCCTACGACTCGGCCGCGATCGAGACCGCCGAAGCGTATCAAGTCATTACCAACGTTCCCGCCACGTACACCGACTATCTCGACCCGAACGGTCTCGAGGGCGTACGCATCGCAGCGCTCCAACCGCTGTTCGGCGATAACACCGACGAGAATGTCCAGGTCCAGGCCAAGATCCGCGAGGCCATCGACGCCATGCGCGCGGCCGGCGCGACCGTGGACGTGCTCACGGCCGACGACCTGACCGCGCGCAGCGTTGCGCTCGACAATCTCACCGGCTTTGCCAGCAATTCGCGCTTCGAGTTCCGCAACGATCTCACCGCCTACCTGATGAGCTGGCCGTCGAATCTGGACGGGCACCTGCGCAGTTTCGATGCGGTGGAGGCCAGCGGCGGCTACGAGGCGCGTCATACCGGCACATTCGCATCCTATGGTCAGATCGGCCGCGCGATAGAAGACGAAAGCGATACCAGCGCCCAGGCCGTGGCGTATCGACAGGACTATCAACGCAACCTCGAACAGCGCCCGACGATCGTACGTAGCGGCTTGATGCGCATCCTCGACAATCGCGACGGAGACGGCCCCAACGCCAACGCCCTCGGCGCCCCCTACGACGTCTTGCTCTACCCTTCGGTACTCAGCCTCGCACCCAGGTTGGGCGCCTCGCCGACGACGGGTCGCAATAATCGACTGAGCCCGTTCTCCGGCTTTCCGGCGCTGAGCATGCCGGCCGGTATGGTGCAGCCCGCCGGTAACGACAGCGCCCCGGCCCTGCCGGTAGGTATGGAGCTTCTGGCCCGCGAGTTCGATGAGCCGATGCTCATTCGCATTGCCTACGGCTATCAGCAGACAGTGCGGCCGCGTAGTGCACCGACGTTCACGCCGGAACTTGCGGCTAACGACGACTAGCCCTGCCTCGTTCGATAAAGACGGCCCGCCATGACGGCGGGCCGCCATCCGTTGCAGTTGTAGACGGTGCTGCACCGCCTGCAGTCAAAGCAAGCATTGTTTGCGGGCAAACCTTTCTCTATAATCCGCGCCTTGCCGAATTCGGAGCCGGGGTAGCTCAGTCGGTAGAGCAACTGATTCGTAATTAGTAGGTCGGAGGTTCGATTCCTCTCCCCGGCACCATCGGCCTCTCATGACGCATTCCCCATGCGTTGACGGGCCGGTCGAAACCGACCCATGGCCGACCGACCTGAGATTTGCCAGCGACAGCCGCTGCCGTTCATCGGCCCCTCTTTTACGCCGGTCGGCGCATCCGCAATAAACCTCTTCGGAACGCCGATACTGCAATCATGCGTAATCTGCGTTCGTCTGCTCCGACCTCAAACCGCGGCTTCACCCTGCTGGAACTGCTGGTGACCATCGCCGTGGCCGCCATTTTGCTGGCGATCGCCATCCCCTCCTATCTGGGCATGGTGCAGCGAAATACGATCGCGGCCAACGCGAACGACCTGGTGGGCGACTTCAACTACGCCCGTAGCGAAGCCGTGACCCGCGGACAGCCGGTCAATGTTTGCGCAAGTTCCAATCAGACGAGCTGCGGCGGCGGCAACTGGGATGAGGGCTGGATCATCTTCGCACCCGCTGCGGGCACAACAGCGCCCACGAACGACAACATTCTTCGCGTGCACGGCCGCCTGGACGGCACCATCAACGTGGGCTTCAGCCGCGGCACCGGCACACCCGTGGTCTTCGACGCCAACGGCTTCGCCCGTACCAGCAACGGCACTTTCACCGTCACCTCCAACGACACCAGCGACAGCACGCAAATCCGTATCGCGACCAGCGGACGTATCGAACGTCTGGAAGCCCGGGGCTCGTGATGAATCATCCTATTCATAACGCCGGATTCACCCTGCTGGAAGCCTTGGTCACGATCGTGATCGTTTCCATAGGCCTGCTTGGCCTGCTCGGCCTGCAGACGGTGAGCATCGTCAATACCCAGGTGTCTTCGGCCCGAACCCAGGCCACTTTCGCCGCCGATAATATCGCCGACCGCATGCGCGCGAACCGGGCCGGGGTTGCTGCCAATGCATATAACAACGTGAACAATCCCTCGGCTGGCTCGCCACCAACACTCTGTGAAAACGGCACCGCCTGCACGCCCACGCAAATGGCCACTTACGACGCTTATGTCTGGGACCGATCGCTGGGCGATCAGAGCGCAAGCGGACAGGGCCTGCTACCGGACGGGCGCGGCGCGATCAACTGTGTACAGAACGACGGCACCGCATGCCTGCGCTACCAGGTCACCATCACCTGGCAGGAGCGCGACGACACCAGCGGCTCTACTGCGCCGACGAGCCGCTCCTTCGTAACGGAGGTGCGCCCATGAAGCCCTTGCAACCCAACCGCAGCGCGGGCTTCAGCCTGGTCGAGCTGATGGTGGCCCTCGTCGTCTCGCTCGTGCTGCTCGCCGGCGTGCTGCAGATTCTTTTAAGCAACCGCAACAGCTTCAGCTTTCAGCGCGATATGGCCGGCCTGCAGGAAAACGCTCGGCTGGCGTCGTTTGTGATCGAAAACGTGGTGGCACACGCCGGTTATCGCGTGGAGATCGACACCCGCGACCTGTTCCGCGCCAGTTCACCATTCGCCAACCTTGCATTCGTAAGCTCTACCAGCGGCGGCGCGGACGGGAATGACTCGCTGCGTCTGCGCTTCCAGGCGGGCTCCAGCCACGACGGCTGTAACGGTCCGGACGCGGGCGTGGCCGAATTGCCACTCAGCAACCTGAGGATGGCCGACCTGGAGCTGTACGTGAACGACCAGAACAGCCTTCTGTGCCGTGATCGTTCGTCCGGCTCGGTGCCGCAGCCGATCGTAGAGAACGTGGCCCGATTCAAGGTGACCTATGGCATAGATACCGACCGGGATGGTTCGGTCAATACCTACGCCAACTCGGTGGGCGGCGCCAATGCCGACAACGTGGTGAGCGTTCGTCTGCAGCTGTTGCTGGAAAGCGAGGACAACATCACGCCCACCGCGACGAGTCACAACTTCGCTTTCGCCTACGGCAACAATTTCAGCGCGACCAACCGTCACGCATACCAGCTGGTCGACCAGGTCGTCGCTCTACGCAACGCGATCCCATGAAACATACGATCAAGCTACCGAAACCCCGCACCGAAAACGGCTTCGTGCTCGTGACGAGCCTGATCTTTCTAGTGGTCATTACCCTGCTCGCCGTTTCGGCGATCAGCTCTTCGACGTTGCAGGAGCGCATGGCCTCCAACCTGCGCGAAAAATCGCAGGCCCGTCAGGCGGCGGATGCGGCCCTACGCGCCGCCGAACTCCGGCTGTCGCCCGCAGTGACGCCCGACCTGCAGACGCGCGCCTGCTCTTTCGATGCCAACAGCGGCAATAACGACAGCGCGAATAATCCGAACACGCTCGTGGTCTGTCAGGCGCGCGTATTCGATGGCAACAGCGGGGCGGATTACTTCGACCCGGCGATATGGGATTCGGGTTCTGCTGCGATCCAGACCTATTCTCCGCCTGCCGCAGCGGGCGGCAGTTCCACACCGGCGCCGACGGTGCGCTACGTCATCGAAGACGTCGAGGACTGCGAAAACAGCGTGAACCCCGAGCGATGTGCGGGGGCTGATGGGGACGGCTCGATTCGCTACCGCATCACGGCATTCGCGCGCGGCGCCAATCCGGCCGCCATCGCTGTTACCCAGAGCATCTACGAACGAACCCCCCGTTGAGTCGAGGCGATCTCATGCTTACCAAATCTCGCATCCTTTGCCTGGGCCTCTTCTCGATCGCATTCGCGCTCAGCACGAGCACCGTGTTTGCACAGAACCTCGATCTGGCGGATCGCCCACTGCTGTCCGGCGTGAATGTGCCCCCCAATATCCTGGTCGCGGTCGACGACTCGGGCTCGATGGATTTCGAAACGCTGTTTCCCACTGACAGCGGCCTGCTGTACTGGGATGGCAACCGCAGTTCGACCTGGACCGGCAGCGGCTTCGTCCAGAGCAGCAACAACGCCTACGCCTATCTTTTCCCGAACGGTTATAACGGCTCCGATCGCGACCGTCGTATCTATTCGAACTACTACGCGGCGCCGCCCATTCCGGCCTTCGCGTTCGCGCGCTCCCCGGCTTACAACAGCGCCTATTTTGACCCGTCGGTGCCTACTTACGATCCGTGGCTTGGCAAGCCGAATAGTAGCCCCACGAACGCACCGGCCGATCCCGTCACCGGCAGCCACAGGCTCAACCTGACCCAGGTGTTGGAGCGCACGGACGACGGCTATACCTTCGCCGTATTCAACAACACCCCGTTCGGCAACGTCCGATATGCGGACGTTGTCTGCGTGCGTTTTGGCCTGTTCAGTTGTCGTGAATACGGCTACGAATGGAAGACCAGCTCGAGCACGGCGACATTCAACAACAACCAGCTTGTCCCGATCTCCTACTTTCCCGCGACGTTCTACCTGCCTTCTAACACGCCTCTGCCTGCTTCTTTCGGCTGGAAATCCGGCTCGCCCACCCGCGTCGGCCATGCCCCCAACGGCGACAAGACCCTTGTAGGCTACGAGATCAAACCCGGCAATTTCGTCAGCACCGCGGCCTATAACAAGGCCATCCAGAATTTCGCCAACTGGTATACCTATTACCGCAAGCGTCATCTGGCAACCCGAGCCGGCGTAGTCGCTGCGTTCGACGAGATCAGCGGCGTGCATGTCGGTGCCTGCACAATCAACCAGGCCAACCAGAACAGCTCGGCCAACCTGGTCATGCGCAATCTGGGTATCGAAAACAGCTCTCAGCCGGATGGCCGCGCGGATTTCTACAGCCAGATCTTCAATACCGATTTTTCACAGGCCCGCGGTACGCCGAACCGGCCGGCGTTGAAGTACCTGGGCGAACAGCTGCGCAACAACTCGAACATCATTCAATCCGCTTGTCAGCGCAATTTCGCCATTCTGTTCACCGACGGTTACAACAACTCTTCGGTTAGCGGCGTCGACAATGCCGACCTCAACAGTCGTGCCAATGCCCGCTACGGCGCGCCCTTTGGCGACAATGAGTCGAACTCGATCGCCGACGTTGCGATGCAGTACTACGAAAACCTTGGCCGCGTGGGCAGCTTTGAGCGCAACCAACTCCGGGTGCCCGCCGGTTGTGGCGATGCCCGTCCGGACCCCTGGCTTGATTGCGAAACCGACCTGCATATGGTCACGCTCGGCGTGACCCTCGGCCAGCGCGGCGTTCTGTTCGACCCCAGCCAGGACTACACCGACGAACGGATTTATCGGGACAACAAGCCTAACTGGTCCGACCTGCCCAGCCTGAACAACTTCGGCAGCGAGCAGATCGACGACCTTTGGCACGCCACCATCAATTCGCGCGGCAAGCTGCTCAACGCGCGCACGCCGGTGGAGGTCGCAAGCGCCTTTACCGGCGCCCTGGACGAAATTCTCAACCAGGACGGCTCGTTCAGCGGCGTTGCGCTTAATTCGCGCAGCCTTTCGTCCGAGAGCCTGGCTTTTCAGGCCACGTACTCGGGCAGCGACTGGTCAGGCGATCTCAGGGCGTTCCGGCTTTCCAACAGCGGTGTCGCACAAACGCCGGTATGGAAGGCATCGGAAAAAATGCCCAGCCCCGGCAATCGCGTCGTACTGACCGCGACCGCAAACGGCGGTAAATACACCGGCAAGGCATTTCGTCCCAGCGTACTCGAATCCTTGTACGCCACGCTCAATCTGAACGCCGACAAGATCAACTATCTGCGCGGCGACCGAACTCAGGAAAGAAGCGAGGGCGGGCCGTTTCGCAATCGCGGCGACCACGTTCTGGGCGATATCGTCCAATCCACCCCGGCCTATGTCGCCGAACCGAAGTTCGTCCGCTACCCGACCGTTTGGAAGGACAAACACCTGGAAGGAAACGCGGCCCGTTTTCCTGAAAACGGGAGCGCGTACAGCAAGCCGGGCGGCAACGGCTTCGCCCAGCAACAAGCCAATCGCACACCCATGGTTTATGTGGGTGCCAACGACGGCATGCTGCACGGATTCGAGGCAAGCAGCGGCGTGGACGGCGGCGTGGAGCGTCTGGCGTATGTGCCGGGCACCCTGCTCGACGACGTGGGTGCGCTGACCCAGCCGGACTATACGCACCGCTACTATGTCGACGGTTCCCCTGCGACCGGCGACGCGTTTTTCGGCGGCAAGTGGCACTCGGTGCTCGTCGGCGGCATGAACAACGGCGGCAACGCGGTTTATGCGCTAGACATCACCGATCCGGACAACTTCAGCGAAGCCAACGCCTCAAGCACGGTTCTGTGGGAGTACACCGCGTCCGGCGCACTCGGCCAGACCTACGGCAAGCCCTCCATCTCGCGTCTTCATAACGGCGACTGGGCCGCGCTGTTCGGCAACGGCTACAACAGCGCTGGCCGCAGCGCATCCCTGCATATCGTACGGATGGCCGATGGCGAACCGATTCGTAGCGCCATCGATACAAATTCCGCGCCGGCGGCCAGTGCCTACCCGAACGGTCTGAGCGAGGTCACGCCGATCGATGTCGATAACGATTTCATTATCGACTACGTCTACGCGGGCGATCTGTACGGCAACATGTGGCGGTTCGATCTGACGTCCAAATCCACCTCCGATTGGTCCGTGAAAAAGCTGTTCACGGCCAGAGGCCCCGGCGGCAGCGTACAACCCATCACCATGGCACCCCAGGTCGGCGTCCATCCCTACGGCCCCGGTTATGGCGTGATGGTGTACTTCGGCACCGGCAAGTACCTGGAGAAAACCGACGCCCTGTTCAACGCCGACGCAAACAACACCTTCTACGGTGTTTGGGACGCCGACGTATTCAGCTACCGTGAAAGCAGCGCTGCAAAGAAGCCGAGCCCATCCGCCAACTTCACGCGCGCCAACCTTCAGCAGCAGACGGTGACAAACGTCAAATCCGGCGACACGACCTACCGTGTCGTCAGCGATAACCCGGTCAGCTACGACACCGGCAGCAGCGGCGGCGACGGCCAGCGCGGCTGGTTTATGGACATGCCTTCCGGCAGCGGGGAGCTGCTGATCAACACGCCAACGCTTGTAGGTGATCTGGTAGTGTTCACTACCCTGGTCCCGCCGGAGCAGACGTGCACTTTGGAAGCGACCGGCGCGATCATGGCCGTGCGGGCCGATACGGGCGGACGGACAGAACGTCCCATATTCGATCTGGACGGAAACCGAAAGCACGATAGCGCCGATCTGATCGGCGGGGATAACGATAAGGTCGCCCCTTCCGGCATCGTGCTCGGCACGTCGTCGCCCGTCGGTGGCCTAGGGCTAAGCTTCAACGACGACGGGACTGTGCAGGTGAATTCCAACACCAGCGACGGAGGCAATATCGCCTGGCTGCTGGATGCCGGCCAGAACACCAACCAGCGCGTCAGCTGGCGCGAGATCAGGCGATAGATAGGCGATAGACCATGCGACAACGCAAAACATACGGCTTCACGCTTATCGAGCTCATGATCACGGTGGCGATCGTCGGCATTCTGGCCGCGATCGCCTACCCCTCTTATCTCGACCAGGTGCGCAAATCGCGACGGGCGGATGCGCAAAGCGCGCTCTTGCAAGCCGCGAATCGCCAGGAGCGCCTCTACACCACCCAGTACACCTATACCCAGAACCTCGCCGATCTCGGCATGGCCGCGGAAACAGAGAATGAGGCTTATACGCTCAACATCGACAGCGCCGACGCGAACGGCTTTCAGATATCCGCCAACGCGCAGAACGATCAAACCAACGACGACTGCACAACTCTGACTATCAACCAGCGTGGGCAAAAAACCGCGAACGGTGCCGCTGTTGGCGCTGCGATCAGCCAACAATGCTGGTAAATGGGAAGTCAGACGCCTGTCGCAAAGCTATAGCAGCACGATATCGTTCATCGTCAGCGAGCGGTCAAGGCAGTCTGGGATAGCAATCAGGCCCAAGTGCAGCGGGGCGCGGCTGCGGCTTGCCTAACAAGCAAACGGTCGTGAGGCGGGGGACCTGTAAGAAGTCCTAGCCCGTTGCCATTAACTTCTACCGACCGGTCGGGGCTTTAGGCAAACACAACACCCAGCCCCAATGGTTAGGCGACCACGCGCCCCGGCGGTCGACGCTTGCCTGCCACAAGCGTCGTCCGAGCCCACGATTTCCAGCGAGCAAACGCTCTTGTCGACCGGCTGTCGAAGTCGGCATGGCTCACTGCAAGACGGGAATTATCGGACTGCCGCGCTGGCTGCCAGCGCGGCGTATGCCTGGCGATCTTCTAATGCCGCCGGGGACGCAGCATATCGATACCCATCAGAATCGCACCGAGCACGATCGCGCTATCGGCCACGTTGAATGCCGGGTAGTGCCAGCCGTAGATATGAAAATCGACGAAGTCGACGACATAGCCTCGCGCTGCGCGGTCGATGGCATTACCGAGCGCGCCGCCCATGATCAGGGCCAGCGCACTGGCAACCAGCCGCTCGCCGTGGGGGTGGCGGCGCATCCATACGAGAATGCCGACCGCCACGACGACGCTCAACCCCACGAAGAACCACGGTGTGGCGCCGGCGAATATGCTGAATGCGGCGCCGGTGTTGTGCATCAGGGTGAGGTTCAGCCAGCTGAACAGCGGGATGCGGTCGAACAGCTCGAGGTTGTTCACCACCAATTGCTTGGTGATCTGGTCTACGGCGATTACCGCCGCCGATAGCCACAGCCAGTGCACGTTCTGTAGTTGGAAGCCGCGCTCGTCGGACGTACGCGTCTTGTCGGTCGATAACGTCATGGGGATTCCGGCTCTTGCAGATGCGACCGCACGCGGGCGACATCGCGATGCATCTGGGCGGTCAAGGCGTCGAGCGAATCATAGCGCTCTTCGGCACGAATGAACGCTTCGAAGGATACGTCAATCCGCTGGCCGTATAAATCGCCCTCGAAATCGAGCACGAAGACCTCCAGCAGCGGCTCGCGGCCGTTCACGGTCGGACGTATGCCAAAGCTCGCCGCCCCGGCCCGGCGCACACCGTCGGCCATATACACCCAGACCGCATAGACCCCATAGCGCGGCGCAGGCTTACGGGCGAGCCGAATATTGGCTGTGGGAAAACCCAGCGTCCGCCCGAGCCGCTCGCCCTGAACCACCCGGCCACTCACCCAGTAGGCGTGGCCAAGTAGACGGTTGGCCTGGGCCACGTCGCCGGCGGCGAGCGCATCGCGCACCCGCGTGGAGCTGACGCGCGCACCGTCGACCTGAACGTCCGGCAGCGGTGCCACCTCCATTTCGCGGTCGTGGGCGAATGCCCGCAGGGTTTCGATATCGCCGGCGCGCTTCTGGCCAAAGCGAAAGTCCTCGCCCACCAACAGATAGTGTGCATTCAGGCGCGCCGAGAGCAGGTCTTCCAGAAAAGCGTGCGGCGACATGCCGGCAAACTCGGCATCGAAACGTGCCCAGGCAAAGATATCCACGCCCAGTGCCTGAGCCATACGCATCTTTTCGCGGGGCGACGACAGCCGCGCCGGCGCGCGCTCCGGGGCGAAAAATTCGCGCGGCATGGGCTCGAAGCTCATCAGCACGCTCGGTACACCCAGCGCCTGGGCGCGCTCGCGCAGTTGACGCACGATCGCCTGATGACCGCGATGCAACCCATCGAAATTACCGATCGTGAGCGCGCAGCCCTGGTCGAGTGCGCTCATGCGGCGAACGTTACGGACAATACGCATGCTTAACCCGTTTCCCGCATGATGAACTGGCGCGGGCGTACCCCAAGCAACGCGAGTACGAGGAAGTACACGCCGATACCGGCACCAATCCATATCAGAAGCCATTCAACCCGGGCCAGCGCGCCGCGCGCGACCCAGACGGACAGATCCGCCGCGCCGACCCAAAGCACGCCGCCCATGGCGATACAGCCGACACCGACCTGCAGTATCAGCCGGCCCCAGGCCGCACTCGGTTGGTAGACGTCAGCCTGACGCAAATAGCGGTAGAGCAACCCGGCGTTGATGAACGCGCCCAATGATGTCGCCAGCGCCAGTCCTGCATGCGGCGCCGGCCAGCCCATATAGGTGAACAATCCCACGAACGACAGATTCATCACCATGGCGCCGATGAGCGATATCACTCCGCAGCGCACCGGCGTGCGTGAGTCCTCGCGCGAGAAAAATCCGGTAACCAGCACCTTGACCAACGAAAACCCCATGAATCCCAGCGCATAGGCCATCAACGCATACTGACTCATCAGCGCGTCGTGCCCGTCGAACGAGTGATAATTGAACAACGTCGTCACCAGCGGCCCGGCAAGCACGAACATGCCCACCATCGCCGGCAGCCCCACCACGGCCAGCAGCCGCAGCGCCCAGTCCAGCGTATCGGAAAATTCACGTGCCGACTTGCTTGCATGACGCGCCGACAAGCTCGGCAGGATGACGGTGGCGATGGCGATAGAGAAAACGCCGAGCGGAAACTCCATCAATCGATCGGCGTAATAGAGCCAGCTCACGCTACCGGCGGCCAGCAGCGAGGCAATGACCGTATCGAGCAGCAGATTGAGCTGGGCCACCGACGAACCGAACAGAATCGGCAGCATCAGAGACAGAATGCGTCGTACCTGCGGCTCCGACCAACCCCAGCGCGGGCGCGGCAAGCGATCGATCTGCAACAGAAACGGCACCTGAAACGCCAGCTGCACCACGCCCGCCACGAGCACGCCAAGGGCGAGCGCCATCTCGGGACGCGCGAAATATGGCGCCAAACCGATGGCCGCGCCGATCAGGCATACGTTAAGCAGTACCGGCGTGAACGCCGGCACGCTGAAACGCCCATACGTATTGAGAATCCCGCCCGCCAGCGCGGTCAGCGAGATGAACAGCAGATAGGGAAAAGTGAATCGCAGCAGATCGACGGCAAGCTCGAACTGTTCCGGCTGCTGTGCAAAGCCCGGCGCGAACACATAGATCAACGCCGGCGCGGCCAAAACGCCCACCACGGTAATGCCAAAAAGAATGAGCCCCAGCGTGCCGGCGACCACATCGATGAGATGCTGGACATCCGCACCGGTATCTCGGCTCTTGGTCGCCGACAGTACCGGCACGAACGACTGCGCGAAGGCGCCTTCGGCAAACAGCCGGCGCATGAAGTTGGGGATCTTGAAGGCGACGAGAAACGCGTCCATGCCCACGCCCGCGCCGAACATCACCGCGAAAATCACATCGCGCAGGAACCCGAGCACGCGCGACAACAGCGTCATCACACCGACCGTACTCGTGGATCGCGCCAGCGACGAAGCCATGGATATCCTAGGAATGCGCCAAAGTGCGGCGCACTATAGCGGTATTGCCGAATGCTGTGAAAGCGGCCTGCACAGCCCGCGCCGTGCTGTGCCCGGCAAAACGCGGGAATTGGCCGTGGTCGCCATGCAACCGTCCCGCCCTGTTCTTGGCCCGCGCCGCAATAGTTGACAAACGCGCCAAGAATCACAATAATCGCGCGCCTGCCAACCTTACATTCAACGAATTCGAGGAGCCGCTCAGTGGCGAACTCTCCGCAAGCCCGCAAGCGCGCCGAACAGGCCGTTACCCGTCGTGAACGCAACATGGCGCAGCGCTCGCTCGTGCGCACCCACATCAAGAAGGTGCAGAAAGCCATCGCCGCCGGCAGCGAAGCCGACGCCCGTGCTGCTTTCCAGGCCGCGGTCCCGATCATTGATCGTATGGCCGGCAAGGGCCAGATCCATCGCAACAAGGCCGCACGCCACAAGTCGCGCCTGAACGCGCAGATCAAGGCTTTGGCAAGCGCCTGATAGAACCCTATGGGCCGCCACTCGGCCCGTAATGAAAAAGCCCGCCGAGCGCGGGCTTTTTTGTGGCTGCGAGAATTGCGGCCGCCGTGCGCTGAGCGTGCCGATCGCCGCTGCTAACCCTCGCGAGACAGGACGAGATTATTGCGGTGGATGAACTCCGCGTCGCCGCCGTAACCCAGCAGCGCCTCGATCTGATCGCTGGATTGGCCGACCAGCTGGCGCACCTCTTTCGCATCGTAATTGGCCAGCCCCTGGGCGATTTCTTCGCCGGCCGGTCCAATACAGGCGACCAGATCCCCCCGCCGGAAGTTGCCATCGACCGCCGTGATCCCGATCGGCAACAAGCTACGCCCGGCGCTGCGCAAAACTTTGACCGCGCCGGCATCGAGATGGACCGAACCACGCACCTGGCGCTGGCCGGCGATCCAGTTCTTGCGCGCCGCACGACGGGCACCCTGGCCGGGCGTAAGAAGCGTGCCGATCGACTCTCCGCCCATGATGCGTGCCAACACGTCAGGCGCCAGGCCATCGGCGATGATCGTCGCCGCGCCGGAATCGGCTGCCTGGCGCGCGGCGAGCACTTTCGTGCGCATACCGCCGCGGCCCAGCGCGCCACCGGTGCCGGCAGCGGCCGCCAGTAGCGCGGCGTCGTGGGCATCGCATTCGCCGATGCGCTTTGCATCCGGCACCTGGCGTGGGTCGGCGTCGTACACGCCGGATTGATCGGTGAGGATGATCAGCCCGTCGGCGTCGAGCAGGTTCACCGCCAGCGCGGCCATGGTGTCGTTATCGCCCACCCGGATTTCGTCGGTCGCGATCGCATCGTTTTCGTTGACGATGGGCACAACGCCCAGCCCCAGCAACGTCATCAACGTACTGCGCGCGTTGAGATAACGCCGCCGGTCGGAGACATCCTCGTGGGTGAGCAACACCTGCGCGGTGCGCAGCCCGTGGGTTTCGAAACAGCGGGCATAGGCTTCCGCCAGACCGGCCTGGCCGACCGACGCAGCGGCCTGCACCGCGCTCAGACTCGATGGGCGTTCACGCCAGCCCAGCCGTACCAGCCCTTCGGCCACCGCGCCGGACGATACCAGCACGACCTGACAGCCGGATTTCTGCAGCGCGGCGATCTGAGCCGCCCAGCCGGCCAGTCGTTCGCGGTCGAGCCCGCGACCGTCAGCGGTCAGAAGCGCGCTGCCGATCTTGACCACCCAGCGCCGGGCGCCGGCCAGATCCTCACGAGTCGAAATCATCGCCTTCGCCGTCGCTATCGTTCGCGTCGCTTGCTGCCTCCGGCTCGGACTCACGACGCGCCTGCTCGGCATCAAGATGATCCATGGCATCGCCCAGCAGAACGCGCAGCGTGTCGGGCTTGATCGCCGATACGGTATACACCGGTCCGTCCCAGCCCAGGGTTTGCACGATGCGATCGCGCAGCGACGCGACTTCTTGGGCGTCGAGCACTTCGATCTTGTTGAGTACGAGCCAACGCGGACGTTCGGCCAGCTGCGGGCTGAACCGGGCCAGCTCGTCGGCAATCATGCGCACGTTTTCGGCCACGTCGCCCTGATCGAAATCGAGCAGATCGACGACATGAAACAGCAAGCGGGTGCGCTGAATATGGCGCAGGAAGCGATGGCCCAGGCCGACGCCTTCGGCCGCGCCTTCGATCAGACCCGGCAGATCGACCAGCGTAAAGCTGCGCAGCGCGCCCACGCTCACCACGCCTACCTGCGGGTTCAGGGTCGTGAACGGATAATCGGCAATACGCGGGCGCGCGCCGGAAACCGCGGCCAACAGCGTGGACTTGCCGGCATTGGGCATACCCACCAGACCCACGTCGGCGAGCAGCTTGAGCTCGAGGCGCAGCTCCCGGATTTCGCCCGGCGTGCCGTCGGTGGTCTTGCGCGGTGCCTGGTTCGTGCTCGACTTGAACCGCGCATTGCCCAGACCGTGAAAGCCGCCCTGTGCCACCAGCTGCGTGTCGCCGTCGTGGGTGAGATCGCCGATCAGTTCGCCGGTTTCGCGCGCATAGCACAGCGTGCCCACCGGAACCGGCAGATAGCGGTCCTCGCCCTTGGAGCCGGTGCGGTTCTTGCCCGCCCCGTTGCCGCCGCGCTCAGCCTTGAACACGCGGCTGACGCGGTAGTCGTAGAGCGTATTCAGGTTGTGATCGGCCACCATGTACACGCTGCCGCCGTCGCCGCCGTCGCCGCCGTCCGGCCCGCCGTGGGGGACATATTTTTCCCGACGGAAACTCAGGCAGCCATGGCCTCCATCGCCTGCCTCGACACGCAGATTGGCTTCATCGACGAACTTCATGCCGTTCTCTCTTGGCTGGTGACCGCAAAGGGCGTGCGCGCTACAACCACAACACCCCGATTGTCGGACAAAAAAAAGCCCCGCGCTCGGCGAGGCCTTTTTCGCGATTTACGCGCGCGTCCTTACTCGACAGCCTGAATCGAGACGAACTTGCGGTTACGCGGGCCTTTAACGGCGAAATTCACGATGCCATCAGCGTTGGCATACAACGTGAAATCACGGCCCGTACCCACGCCGTCACCGGCATGGAAAGTGTTGCCGCGCTGACGCACGATAATGTTGCCGGCCTTGACCTTCTGGCCGCCGAATTTCTTCACGCCCAGGCGTTTCGATTCGGAATCGCGACCGTTGCGGGTACTGCCGCCTGCCTTTTTATGTGCCATGAGTGCTGTCCTCTAACCTGATCGGGTGAGCCTAGCGCGAAAGCGCTGTCAAATCGACCGGCGCTTAAGCGCCCGGGATCGACTTGATCTTGAGCTGCGTGTAGTGCTGGCGATGGCCGTGGGTACGACGATACTTCTTGCGACGCTTGAACTTGATCACCTGGATCTTGTCATGGCGCGCATGCGTCATCACTTCGGCGGAAACCGCCTTGCCATCGAGTACCGGCGTGCCGATCTGGACGTTGTCGCCGTCCGAAATCAGAAGCACGTCGCTCAGATCGATGGTGCTGCCGGCTTCAACATCCAGCTTCTCGACGCGCAGAATATCGCCTTCTGCAACTCTGTACTGCTTACCGCCGGTGCGTATAACCGCGTGCATGACCACTCCACATCGCGTAAAAACAAGGGCTGATGCCCGTTTGAAGAGCGCGAATGATACGTTTTCGAACGCCCCCGGTCAACGACTGAATACAGCGATCGCTGTTCTTGACAGCAAACGGGCGCGCGCCTAAGTTTGCCGCTGTTTTCCAAGCCCTTGCCCCATGAGTATCCAGCCGCTTCTCAAGCCGGTCGATGAAGATATGCGCGCGGTCGACGCGCTCATACGCGCACGCCTGAATTCCGACGTCATTCTCATCAACACGCTGGGCGAATACATCATCTCCAGCGGCGGCAAGCGGTTACGGCCTGCTCTCGTGCTCCTGGCCGCGCGTGCCAGCGGCTATGCCGGCGACAAGCACCATCTGCTGGCCGCGATCATCGAGTTCATCCATACCGCCACCCTTCTGCACGACGACGTGGTGGATGAATCCACCATGCGCCGCGGTCAGGAAACGGCAAACACCGTATGGGGCAACGACGCCAGCGTATTGACGGGCGACTTCCTCTACTCGCGCGCCTTCCAGATGATGGTCGAGCTGGAAAGCTTCGACGTGATGCGCGTACTGGCCGATGCCACGAACCGTATCGCCGAGGGTGAAGTCATGCAGCTGATGCATGCCCACAATCCCGACCTCGCCGAAGCAGACTATCTGGAAGTGGTGGATCGCAAGACCGCCAGCCTTTTCTCGGCGGGCTGTCGTTTGGCCGCTCAGCTGGGCGGCTGCAGCGCCGAACAGCAGCAGGCCATGGCCGACTACGGCCGCCACCTCGGCGTGGCCTTTCAGGTTATCGACGACGCGCTGGACTACGGCCGCGGCGATGGCGGCTACGGCAAGAACGTCGGCGACGACCTCGCCGAAGGCAAGGCCACCCTGCCCGTCATCCGTGCCCTGGCCTGTCTCGACGCCGATCGTGCCGCGCCGATTCGTACCGCACTTCGCGACGGCAACCTCGATGCGATGAATTCAATCATGAAAGCGATTGAATCCACTCAAGCGATGGAATACACTTGCCGCCGCGCCGCGGAGGAGGCCGACAAGGCCATCGCCTCACTCGCCGCTTTCGAAGAGTCCGAAGCAAAGCAAGGACTCGTCGAGCTGGCCCGGTTCTCGGTCCAGCGACGACACTGATTCGGAGTATAGCTCAGCTTGGTAGAGCGCCACCTTCGGGAGGTGGAGGTCGTAGGTTCAAATCCTGCTACTCCGACCATTATTCGTCATTCCCGCTGCATTCAGCCCCTGCGTTAATTACGGCCTGTCCGGCCGCTGTCTCGACCCGTGCCCCTGCATGGTCGGTCGTGGCATGCATGAACACCGGGCGCCGTGGCACCCGGTGCTAGCGGGTTCGCAGGCGTGGCTCTACGTGCCGGCCTGTTCTTCCATCATCTCATCGTAGGTTCGGGCCAGCTCGGTTTTCTCGCTGTCGCTGAGCACTTTACCGGCCACCTGGAAGACTTCCTGCTCTTCCTCTTCAAGATGGTGGGTCACCAAATGCTGCAGTTTCTTGGCCGATGCCAGCCAGCCCGGTGAGCTGTAGTCGGTCTGCTCCAGCGTTTCGACGAGCTCGTCGATTTCGTGGTGTTCCGCCACGCTGTGACGCGCCTTCTCCTGAGTCTGGTCGTATTCCATCAGCGGCACATAGAAGTGACGCTCTTCTGCGGCCGCATGGTGATGCAGTTCGGCCTTGAGCGCGGCGAACAGGCCTTCGCGCTTGTCGGTATCCCCGTGCGTATCCGTCAACGCGTCGAGCAGGCGTCGTTGTTTGTCGTGGCTTTCACGCAGGGCCTGGAAAATGTTTTTCACTATTGATCCTTATCTATCTCGGTGGTCTTCACGGCGTTGATGGTACCTTGGCGGCATACGCCATAAAATCCTGTTGCCGTGACGGCGCCCTGCCGCGATTCGCGCGCCTGCCGATAACATGCACGGTGGATACGACCGATTTCGAGAACACCCTATGGCCACAAACAAGAACACGCTTGCCACGCCGGCGCTGGGCGGCCTGGCTCGCCAGCTCGTCGAGGATGGGCTGATCGACGCCGACAAGGCGCGCGACATTCAGCAGCAGGCATACCAGGAGGACGAATCCTTCGTGGCCCGCGTGGTCAACAGCGGGGTGCTGTCGGCGGCGGTACTGGCCAAGGCCGCCTGTGAAGAGTTCTCGATGCCGCTGCTCGATCTGCGCGCGGTCAACGTCGACCAGATGCCGATCAAGAAGGTGCCGGAGAACCTGATCCGCAAGCATGGCGTACTGCCGCTCTACCAGCGCGGCCGTAATCTGATGGTCGCCGTGGCGGACCCGACCAACCTGCAGGCGCTGGACGAGTTCAAGTTCAGCACTGGCCTGAATATCGAGCCGATCCTGGTCGAGCAGGACAAGCTGGCCAAGGCCATTGGCAACGCTTTCAGCGCCATCGACAGCGCGATGGCCGGCCTGGACGACGTCTCCCTCGACAGCATCCAGTTCGACGACGCTGGCGAAACCGCCGATGCGCAGACCGACGCCAGCCGGGTGGATGCCGACGACGCGCCCGTGGTGCGTTTCGTCAACAAAGTGATGCTCGACGCCATCAATCGGGGCGCCTCGGATATACATTTCGAGCCCTATGAAAAGACTTATCGCGTACGCCTGCGCCAGGACGGGGTGCTGCGCGAAGTCGCCGCCCCGCCGGCAGGTCTCGGCATGCGGCTTTCGGCCCGCCTGAAGGTGATGGCAAGGCTGGACCTGGCCGAACGCCGGGTGCCGCAGGACGGCCGCATCAAGCTCAATCTGACCAAGAATCGCGCCATCGATTTTCGTGTCTCGACCTGCCCGACCCTTCACGGCGAAAAGATCGTGCTGCGTATTCTCGATCCCACCAGCGCCCAGATGGGTATCGAGGCCCTCGGTTACGAGAACGAACAGCGCGCGCTGTTCGAGGAAACCATTCACCGCCCCTACGGCATGGTGCTGGTGACCGGCCCCACCGGCAGCGGCAAGACCGTGTCGCTGTATACGGCGTTGAACATGCTCAACACCGCCGACCGTAATATTTCGACGGCCGAGGACCCGGCCGAAATCAATCTTCCCGGCATCAACCAGGTCAACGTGCATCCCAAGGTCGGGCTGACCTTCGCGAGCTGCCTGCGCGCCTTCCTGCGCCAGGATCCGGACGTGATCATGGTGGGCGAGATTCGTGATCTCGAAACCGCGGAAATCGCCATCAAGGCCGCGCAAACAGGCCATATGGTGCTGTCCACCCTGCATACCAACGATGCGCCGCAGACCCTCACCCGTCTGGTCAACATGGGCGTGCCGGCCTACAACATCGCCGCCTCGGTTTCTTTGATCATTGCGCAACGTCTGGCGCGCCGGCTATGCCCCCAGTGCAAGCAACCGGCACAGATCCCGCGTGAAGAGCTCGTCGCAGAAGGTTTTCGCGAGGACGAACTCGACCAGCTGGAGCTGTACGAAGCCAACCCGGACGGCTGCGACAACTGCACCAACGGCTACAAGGGGCGTATCGGCATCTATCAGGTGATGCCCGTGACCGACGAAATCGGACAGATCATCATGGAAGGTGGCAACGCGGCCGATATCGAACGCCGGGCCAAGCTCGATGGCGTGATCGACCTGCGCGAAGCCGGCCTGCAGAAAATGCGCGCCGGCGTGCTCAGCCTCGCCGAAGTCAACCGCGTCACCGTCGACTAGTGGCGCCCGCGGGCGCGCTGTCGCGCTCGGGTCAGTAGTTAGGCCATATGCCGCGGGTGACCAGTTCGAGCAAATGGCCATCCGGATCGCGGAAATAAAGGCTCACCGCGCCCTTTGGCCAGCGGGTGCGGCCTTCGATGGCGATATCGCGCGCGTCCAGATGTTGCTCCCAGGCCGCCAGCGCCTCGTCTTCAATGGCAAAGGCCACATGCTGCCGGCCCGCGCCATCGTGCGGCGGGATGGTGCCCATATCGCCCGGTAACTGCACCGTCTCGCTGGTTTCGCCGACAGCAAACAGCAGCAGCATGTTCCAGTCCAGCGCATAGGCGGTAAAGCGATGATCGGCCGTATGCGCGGAAAGCCCCATCACGGATTCGAAAAACTCGCGCGCGGCCGCCATGTCGCGGGTATAGAGAACGGTTTCAAGTACGCCGTTGAGTCTGGGCATGGCTTAGGGAACCTCTGATCTATTCATCCACGGTCGCGTTTGAGTCCCAAAAGGCCACGATACAAGGCGCATGGCGCCGCGTCATAGCCACTCTATGATCCAGCCATGCAAC